>NZ_BRCY01000008.1:0-117662 GCF_023708045.1 Halomonas sp. NCCP-2165 | reverse complement strand
GCCCCGCTCTCCCCCGCCGCCCACAAGAGCCCGGCGAGGATCAGCCCCTCCCCCAGCAGGGCCAGAAGCAGATAGGCCCAGGCCCCCCGGCGGGCCCCCTCGTCGCCGTGATGCAGCACCAGGCCGAAGGCGGCGAAGGTCATCAGGGCGAAGCCGAGATAGAAGCTGGGGATGTCCTCGGCCACCAGCAGCAGCAGGTGACCGGCCAGGGTCAGGCTCCAGAGCCGGGCGAAGCGGCGTCGGTGGGGATCCTCCGGGGCGAGATAGCCCCAGGCATAGCCCCCGGCCAGGGCCCACAGCAGGGTGCTCATGGCCAGCAGCGGCCGGCGCGTCTCATCGAGCAGCCAGTGCCCGCCCAGCAGCCAGGCCTCGAGCGTCAGCTCCAGGGGCGGCGCCCAGAGCGCCAGGACCAGCGCCGGCAGGGGCCCGCTCAGCCAGACCAGGGTCGCCAGGCGCCGCTCGAGCAGCCCCGGCAGGCCCGCCACCAGCAGCGGCCAGGCCACCGCCAAGGCCAGGCTCCAGGGCAAGAGGGACGCAACACTCATGGGAAGTACTCCCCGCCGACCACCCGGCCCGCCCAGTCCAGGGGACTGTAGGGCAGCCCCGCCAGCAGCCCCGCCAGCAGGCTGAACAGCCCCGTGGCCAGGGCCGGGCCCCAGAGCCAGGCATGGGTCTCGAAGCGGCCCAGGCAGCGCGCCTGGGGCCAGGCGGGATCCGCGGCGGCCTTGAACCACAGCCGATAGATCGGCGGCAGGAAGTAGGCGGCATTGAGCAGGCTGCTGGCCACCAGCACGGCGATCACCCAGGGCGAGCCGGCGGCCACCGCCCCCATGCCCAGGTACCACTTGCTGATAAAGCCCGCCAGGGGCGGCAGGCCGATCATGCCCAGGGCCCCCAGGGTAAAGGCGAGGCTGGTCAGGGGCATTCGCCGCCCCGCCCCGTCCAGCTCGTCGACACGGTGGATCCCCAGCTCCTCGGCATAGTTGCCGGCGCAGAAGAACAGCGTCACCTTCATCAGCCCCTGATGGAGCAGGTGCGCCAGGCCGGCGAGGGTCCCCAGGGGGCCGAAGAGGCTCACCCCCAGGACGATATAGGCCACCTGGCTCACCGTGGAGAAGGCCAGGCGGCGCTTGAGGTCGCTCTGGGCCAGGGCGCGCAGGGAGCCATAGAGGATGGTCAGCGAGGCGGCGGCGGTCAGCCAGCCGAGCAGCCCCAGGGTGGCGCTGAAGGCGATGCCATAGACGTCATAGACCAGGCGCACGATGCCGAAGGCCCCCGCCTTGACCACCGCCACCGCATGCAGCAGGGCGCTGACCGGCGCCGGCGCCACCATCGCCTGGGGCAGCCAGCCATGCAGGGGCACCAGGGCCGCCTTGACGCCGAGCCCCAACATCAGCAGCAGGAAGATGCCCTGCAGGATCGGATGGTATGCCTCGCCCAGCTCGCTCAGGCGCAGCTCGCCGAAGGTCAGCTCCCCGGCCAGGGCCTGCAACCAGACCACCCCCAGCAGCAGCACGAAGCCGGCACTGACCGTGTAGCGCAGGTAGGTGCGCCCGGCGGCCAGCGCCGCCGGGGTCCCGCGATGCACCACCAGCGGGTAGGTGGCCAGGGTCAGCAACTCGTAGAAGATCAGGAAGGTGAAGAGGTTGGCGGCCAGGGCGATGCCCAGGGTACTGGCCACGCAGAGGCTGAAGAAGCCGAAGAAGCGGCGCCGATTGGGCGATGCCTCCAGGTAGGCCACCGCATAGAGGGTGGTCAAGAGCCATAGCAGGGAGGAGAGGCCGGCGAACAGGATGCCCAGGGGATCCGCCACCAGGTGAACGCTGAAGCCCTCCATCACCGGCAGATGGAAACGGTAGGCCGCCCCCTGGGCCAGGCCCCGGACCATCCAGGCCACTAGCGCCAGCTTGAGCAGCGCCGCCCCGAGGTTGATCGCGGTCCGCGTGCGATGGGCCCGCTCCGGCAACAGGAAGATCACGGGGGCCGCCAGCAGCGAGGTGGCCAGGGTCAGCAGCAGGATCGGGGCACCGCTCATGGCAGCCCCCCGCCCTGCACCCAGGCCACGGGCCAGCCGGCGAGCAATCCCAGGAAGAGGGCCGCCAGGGCCAATCCCAGGGGCACGATATCCAGATGACTCGGCACCCGGCGGCAGGGCGGCGCCTCGGCGCGGGCGGCAAAGCAGTAGGCGAAGACTCGGAACAGGTAGGCCGCACTCAGCAGGCTGCCCAGCCCCAGCAGCAGCAGCCATGGCCACTGGCCGGCGGCCAGGGCCGACTCCAGCAGCAACCACTTGGCGGTGAAGGCGCCGCTGGGTGGCAGCCCCATGATGCTCACCCCCGCCACGCCGAAGACCAGCAGCGACAGGGGCAACTGCTGCCCCACCCCGGTGAGCCCCTCCAGGTCATCGCAACCCATGGCCAGCACCAGGTTGCCAGCGGCCATAAACATCGCCGCCTTGGCCAGGGCATGGGTGATAAAGAGCAGCCAGGTGGCCTGCCAGGCCAGCTGACGGGCACCCTCCTCGGCGCTGGCCATCAGCGGGAAGAGCAGCAACAGATAGCCCATCTGGGAGACGGTGGAGTAGGCCACCACCTTCTTGAGGGTGGCCTGGCGCCAGGCCAGCAAGCCGCCCCAGAGCACCGCGGCGGCCCCCAGCCAGCCCAGTAGCTGCATGCTGGGGGCCGCGGCGGGACCGAGCTGCCACCACAGCTTGATCAGCAGGAAGAGGCTGGCCTTGATGATCAGCGCCGCGTGCAGGGCGCTCACAGGCGCCCAGGCCGCGGCATGGGCCGGAGGCAACCAGGTATGCAGCGGAAAGGCCCCGGCCTTGACCAGCAGGCCGGTGCTCAACCCGGCCAGGGCCAGCCAGCGCCACTGGGGGGCCCCGGCGGAGACCTGGGCAAGCAGGGCGAAGTCGAGATGACCATAGTGGCGATAGAGTAATAGCGCCGAAGTCAGGATCAGCGCCGACCCGCTGAGGCTGGCCAGCAGATAATAGAGGCTCGCCCGGCGCGCCTCCCGGCTAGCGGGTAGCCACATCAGGGCCACCGCGCACAGCCCCAGCCCTTCCAGGGCCAGGTAGAGGGTGAGCAGGTCGGAGACCAGCCAGATCAGGGTCAGGAACCCCCACACCGCCGCCAGCAAGGGCCACAGCCAGTGGCTGCGGCCGGCGGGCACGCCATGCTCACGCAGATGCCCCCGGGCATGCCAGGCCACGCCGGCCACCAGCAGGGTAGTCAAGAGGATAAGGAGCCCGGCGAGTCCCTCGCTGGGCCAGGTGCCGGCGCTCAAGGTCGCTGCCGATTCATGGCCCGTTCGAGCAGCGCCTCGGTCTCGTCACCGGGGCCCCGGCGGAGCAGATCCATGGCCTCGTGGTAGAGGCACAGCCGGGTCTTGCAGGAGGCGCAGAAGACCGCATCGTCGGGATTCTTGACCTTGGAGACACGCACGCGGTGGCTTCCACACTGGGGGCAGGCGACGGGTAGGCGAAAATCCTCCGAAAGATCACTCATCTAGCGTCCTCCTCGTGGCTTCCCTACCAGTCTTTGAGGTAAGTGCCAGAACTTCAAGGGACGCTACCAACGCAAGGCGAGACGCCAAAGTTATTACAACCAACCACACCCATCGTTGAGGCCCGGGGCTACCCTCGGCGATTCGAGCGACGGTGACTCATCTGGCTTAGTCGCGCCGGAAGACCAGGCTCAGGTTATTGGCGGGCATCTCGACGACCCGGCTCAGGGCGAGGCCATGCCGCCGCGCCTCGGCCTCGACCGCCGCCAGGTCGCGAATGCCCCAGGCGGGATCGCGGCGACGCAGGTCGGCATCGAAGGCGGCGTTGCTGGGCGCGGTATGGGCGCCATCCCGCTGGAAGGGGCCATAGACGAAGCACACCCCGCCCGCCGGCAGCCGGGCGCCGGCCTCGGCGAACAGCGCCTGGCCGGCGGCCCAGGGGGAGATATGCAGCAGGTTGATGCACACCAGGGCCGCGAAGTCGGCCACCGGCCAGGGGCGGCGGGTCACATCCAGGGCGAGCGGCGCCAGCAGGTTGTCGGGCCCCTCGGCATCACGCCAGGCGGCGATGGAGGCCCGCGCCCGGGGGCTCGGGTCGGAGGGCTGCCACTCCAGGCCGGGCAAGGCACGGGCGAAGTGCAGGGCATGCTCGCCGCTGCCGCTGGCCAGCTCCAGGACCCGCCCCCGGCTCGGCAGGACATCGCGCAGCACCGCGAGGATCGGCGCGGCATTGCGCGCCGCGGCGGGGCTGATCAAGCGCGCCTCGGCGCCGGGGCCCAGATCGGGGTCGAGACTATCCATGGGGTATCTCCTTCGCGAGGTGTCGGATGCGCTCGCCTGGGGCTCGTTTATCCGACCTACAGTCCCAGCTTCTCGGCCACATAGTCGGCATCCTTGTCGCCGCGGCCGGAGAGGTTAATCAGGATATGCTGGTCCTTGGGCAGGGTCGGCGCCACGCGCATCGCCCAGGCCACCGCATGGGCGCTCTCCAGGGCGGGGATGATCCCCTCCACCCGCGATAGCGTCAGGAAGGCCTCCAGGCATTCCGCGTCGCTGGCGCTCTGGTAGTCGACTCGTCCCACCTGCTTGAGGTAGCTGTGCTGGGGGCCCACCCCGGGGTAGTCGAGGCCCGAGGCGATGGAGTGCACCGGCAGCGGGTTACCCGCCTCGTCCTCCAGCACATAGCAGCGCATGCCGTGGATCTCGCCGGGCTTGCCCAGCGTCAGGGTGGCGGAGTGGCGCGGGGTATCGAGGCCCTCGCCGGCGGGTTCCACCCCCACCAGGTGCACCGCCTCGTCCTCGAGGAAGGCGGTGAACATGCCGATGGCATTGGAGCCACCGCCGACGCAGGCGGTGACATGGTCGGGCAGCTTGCCGTGGCGCGCGAGGAACTGCTCGCGGGCCTCGCGGCCGATGATCGACTGGAAGTCCCGGACCATCTTGGGGAAGGGGTGCGGCCCGACCACCGAGCCGATGGCATAGATATAGTTCTGGGGGTCCTTGAGGTACTCCTCGAAGGCGCTGTCCACGGCATCCTTGAGGGTCGCCGTGCCGCGGGTCACCGCCACCAGCTTGCAGCCGAGGATCTTCATCTTGGTGACGTTGGGGTGTTCCTTCTCGATATCCACCTGGCCCATATGGATCTCGCAGGGGATACCCACCAGGGCGCAGGCGGTGGCCAGGGCCACGCCATGCTGGCCGGCGCCGGTCTCGGCGATCACCTTGGTCTTGCCCATGAACTTGGCCAGCAGCGCCTCGCCCAGGCAGTGATTGATCTTGTGGGCGCCGGTGTGATTGAGGTCCTCCCGCTTGAGATGGATCTGGGCGCCGCCCAGCGTCTCGGAGAGCCGCCGGGCATGGAAGATCGGGCTGGGCCGGCCCACATAGTCGGCGAAGAGGCCGGCCAGCTCCTGCTGGAAGTCCTCGCGGGCGCGGATCTCCTCGTAGGCGGCATCGATCTCGTCCATCACCTGCTTGAGGTGGGGCGGCACCAGCTGGCCGCCGAAGTCGCCGAAGAAGCCCCGGGCGTCGGGCATGTCGTGAGTCAGGGAAGAAGCCATGGAGTCATCCTGCACAGAGAACAAGGAATTTCCCCCTAATTTGCCCTAGCCAGGGGGCCGCGTCGAGCCCACCTTCGACGCAGGGCCCCCTCTGGCTCAGGCGGCGGCGAGGCGCGCTCCCAGCCAGGGGCCGATATCCGCCACCTGCTGGGGGCACAGCGAGTGCGGCATGGGATAGGTGCGATAAGTGACCGCATAGCCCATGGCCTCCAGGCGCTCGGCGCCGGCGCGGCCCAGGGCCTCCGGCACCACCGGGTCCTGGGTGCCGTGGTGCACCTCGACGGCCAGGTCGCGATTGGCCTCGCTGGGGATGAGGCTATCGGCGGTGGCGAAGTAGGTGGAGAGCGCCAGCAGGCCGCCCAGGGGCTTGGGGTAACTGAGCGCCGCCTGATAGGCCACGGCACCGCCCTGGGAGAAGCCGGCCAGGATGATGCGGCGGCTGTCGATGCCGGCGGCGATCTGATCGTCGATCAGCGCCTGCACCCGGGCCGCGGAGGCCAGCAGCTGGGCCTCGTCGACGCGACGATCCAGGCTCATCTCGAGGATGTCGTACCAGGCCGGCATCACCATGCCGCCGTTGATGGTCACCGGCAGCCGTGGGGCATGGGGCAGGATAAAGCGCACCGCCCGCTCCGCCGGCAGCTGCAGCGCCGGCACCAGCGGCTCGAAGTCATGGCCATCGGCGCCCAGGCCGTGGAGGATGATCACGCAGCTGTCGGCGGGACGGCCGTCGCGGGGTTCGATAATCAGTTCGCCGGGGTGGCTCATGGTCGGGTTCTCGCAGGGTCGAAATCACTGGCCGCTACCCTACCCCAAGCGCCGACGACTGGCCATGGTCCTTGAGGGGTCACAGCGCCCCGCGAAGACCTGCCCCCAGGGTAGCCCCGAGCCTCCACGCCAGGGGTTAGAAAGGCCAGATCAACGGCGTCAGGATCAGCACCACCAGGGCGGTCAGCAGGTTGAGCAGGCCGCCGACGCGCAGGAAATCGCCGAAGCGGTAGCCGCCGGGGCCGTGAACCATCAGGTTGGTCTGGTAGCCGATGGGGGTCAGGAAGCTGGCCGAGGCGGCGAACATCACCACCACCACGAAGGGAATCGGGTTGACCCCCAGGCTCTCGGCGCTGGCCATGACGATGGGGAAGGTGATCACCGCGGCGGCATTGTTGGTGACCAGCTCGGTCAACAGCGCCACCAGCAGATAGGCCCCCACCAGCAGCAGCCAGGGATTGCCGGCCGCCAGGCCCAGCCCCGCCTGGGCCAGGAAGGCCGCGGCCCCGGTCGTCTCCAGGGCGGCCCCCAGGCCGAAGGAGGCGGCGATGGTCAGCAGCACCTGGGTGTCCAGGCCGCGGCGGGCGGCGCCGATGGAGCAGCAGCCGCTGAGCACCGACAGGGCCGCCCCCAGCATGGCCGCATTGAGCATGCTCATCACGCCGCTGGCGGCCAGGACCACCACCCCGGCGAGGATGCTCCAGGCCAGCCAGGCCTTCTCGTGGATGGGCCGGGCGGCGCCATTGACCTGGCTGATCAAGAGGAAGTCCCGGGACTGGCGATGGCGCTCGATAAAGGGCGGACGCGCCTCCAGCAACAACACATCGGCGGGCTGCAGGCGAATCTGCCCCAGGTTGCCGGCGACCCGCTCGCCGTTGCGGCATACCGCCAGCACGGCGGCGCCATAGAGGGTGCGGAAGTGGCCGTCGCGGATGCGCTGACCGATGAACTGGCACTGGTTGGAGACCACCGCCTCCACCAGGCGACGCTCCTTGAAGTCTTTCTGCAGGCTCGACTGGCCCTGATGAGAAGGCATCAGGCCGCGGATCTGCTGCAGCTCCACGGCACCGGCGGAGGTACCGGCGAAGATCAGCCGGTCATTGCCCTTGAGCTTCTCGCCGGGGCCCACCACGCTGACCACGTTGCCCTCCCGCTCGATCTCCACCAGGAACAGCTCCTGGAGATGACGCAGCCCCGCCTCCTCCACCGTCTTGTCGACCAGGGGCCCGACGGGGTCCACCGCCATCTCGATGGTGAACTCGCGGGGGTTCTCGAAGGCCTCGGCGGCGCCGCGACGCGCCGGCAAGAGGTGGCGTCCCACCAGCAGCAGATAGGTCAGGCCGACGATGGCCACCGGCACGCCCAGCCAGGCGATATCGAAGAGCCGCAGGGCCAGCTCCGGGTAACGATCGGCCAACAGGCCATTGACCACCAGGTTGGTGCTGGTGCCCATCAGCGAGATGGTACCGCCGAGGATGGAGGCGAAGCTGAGCGGCATCAGCAGGCGATTGGCGGGAATGTTGAGGCGCCGGCTCCAGCTGATCACCGCGGGGATATAGGTGGCCACCACCGGGGTGTTGTTGAGGAAGCCGCTGATCGCCGCCACCGGCAGCAGCAGCCGCCCCTGGGCTCGCACCTCGCTGCGCGGCCGGCCCAGCACATAGCGGATGATCAGGTCGATGCCGCCGGTCTCGCGGATGCTGGCCACCAGGATATAGAGAAAGGCCACGGTAAACAGGGCACTGCTGGAGAAGCCGGCCAGGGCCTGGTCGGGCTCGATAACGCCGAGGGTCAGCAGCAGGATGACCGCACCGAGGAGAATGATATCGGGGCCGATCCGGCTCAGGGCCATCAGCGGGAAGACGGTGCCGACGACGGCCAGCGCGATCCAGGCATCCAGGGACATGGGCGATCCAGTAGAACCAGCAAAGCCCCATTGTGACGGCCGCCACCTATAGCGAAAAGTTATTTCTAGAAATTTATCTATTCGATGGGGAGATAAAAACCCGAATCACGCCCACGAAAAAGGCCCGCCGAGGCGGGCCTTTTTTCGACCGCCGAAGCGGTCACATCGAGGCGATCAGCGCTTAGCCGATGACCTTGATGTTGGAAGCCTGGAGGCCTTTCTTGCCCTGGGTGACGTCGAAGGAGACCTTCTGACCGTCTTGCAGGGTCTTGAAGCCGTCGGCCTGGATCTCGGAGAAGTGAGCGAACAGGTCGTCGCCGTTGTCGTCCGGAGAGATGAAGCCGAAGCCCTTGGTGTCATTGAACCACTTAACGGTACCAGTTGCCATGATCGAATTCCTCGAAGTAGCAGATGTTTAACCGGGAATTACCCGAGACGAGTGGGTAAAACAAGGAGAAGTACACCAGGCTACCGAAACGCTTGAAACGACTTTCGATGACAACTGACGCTATTCGACTTGCTAACCAACTGGACGCAGGATGCGCTTTCGGGCCTTCCGAGTCAAACAGTTTTTCACTCGCCCCGAGGATTTTAGCCTCGCCCCCGGGCCAGGGCCGCCGCCAGGGGCGCATCCCGGCCATAGGGGTCGGAGTGGAAGATCACCTCGCCGCCCGGCGCCGGGTAGGCCGTCCAGTAGTAGAGGTAGAGGGGCACCGACCGCGCCAGATGCAGGGTCTGGCTCTCGCCACCGGCCAGCCGCGCCGCCAGATCGACGCGGGTGCCGGTATCGGCCAGCAACTGCTCCACCAGCCGGCGCACCCCCTCGACGCGAATGCAGCCGGAGCTGATCAGCCGTTGATCTCGCCCGAACAGCCCCCGCCCCGGGGTATCGTGCAGGTAGACCGCATGGCCATTGGGGAAGCGCAGCACCATCTGCCCCAGGGGGTTGGCGGGTCCCGGGGCCTGGCGCAGCATCACCGCACCGGGATTCTGCCAATCCACCGCCTCGGGATCGAGGGGCGTGCCGTCCGGTGCCAGTACGCTGAACCGGCCCTCCAGGGCCAGGGGGTCCTGGCGCAACTGGGGCAGCTTGTCCTCGCGGAAGATGGTCGGCGGCACCGTCCAGCTGGGGTGCAGGTCGAAGTGGGTCACCCTCGACGCCAGCAGCGGCGTCGGTCGTCGCGGCTGGCCGACGATCACCCGGGTCCGCCAGGTCTCACCGTCGGGACGCCGGTAATCCAGGGTCTGCCCCGCCACATTGACCAGGACATGGTGCCCGGCCAGGGTCGGCAGCCACCAGCGGGCCCGCTCCAGACCGAGGCGCAGCTGCTCGATACGCCGGCTCACCGGCACGTTCAGGGCATCCCGGGTGCGCGGGCCCACCACCCCATCGTCATTCAGGCCGTGACGGCGCTGGAAACGGCGCACCGCCGCCACCAGGGGCTCGTCGTAGTGCAGGGAGTCGAAGCCGGCGGGTCGAGCGCGGGCGGCCAGCTCGCCATAGAGGCCCGCCTCGGGCACCAGCGCCCCCAGCTCCCCCGCCGCCGCCAGGCGTTCACGCAGTCGGCGCACCTCCTCATGACGCTCGCCGGGGCGCAGCGCCGCCGAGCGCGGCGGCAACGGCGCCCAACCGCCCAGGGCCTCGAGACGCCGATGCTCCGCCAGGGCCCGGCGCAGCTGGTCATAGGCCGGATGCTCGGGGCGCGCCAGGCTCAGGGCCTCCTCGACGCGCCCCGCCGCCAGGGCA
This sequence comes from Halomonas sp. NCCP-2165, assembly GCF_023708045.1. Lineage (NCBI taxonomy): Bacteria > Pseudomonadati > Pseudomonadota > Gammaproteobacteria > Oceanospirillales > Halomonadaceae > Halomonas > Halomonas sp. NCCP-2165. Next base: position 107,671 of record NZ_BRCY01000008.1, on the reverse strand, counting down.
TCGGCGATCCGTGGCCAGGGCAGGCTCGCCTCGGCCAAGGGAATCTCCCAGCGGGGGTCCAGGCGCCGTGGGTCGACCCGCCCCCGGGCCAGGTCCTCCAGGGCCTGGACCAGGGCGCGGCTGGCCTCCTGCGCCAGGCGCTCGCGAGCCGCGCCATCCTCCGCCGGCAGGGCCGCGAAGGCCTGGCGCCAGGTGTCGGCCCGGTAATGGGCCGGCGTCAGGCCATCCTCGGCCAGCGACGCCAGGGCGCGATCGAGTCGCGCCAGCGACGCCTCGTCCTGCCATAACCACCGACCGTTCAGGGCCTCGTCAAGCGGCACCAGGGCGGCATCCCGGTGCTCGACGCCATCCCTCATAACGGCGCCACCGGGAAGCGGAGCCTGCTGCGCCAACGCCGGCAGCGACAGGCCGGCCACGCACAAGGCCGCGCACAGGGCGACCAACAGGACGCCCCAGCGGCGCGGCAGGCCACCGAGTGGGAGCGCCATGGAATCACGCCGGTTGGTGAATGCTCGCTTTATGGTCATACTTAGGCCCGTCCGCTGGGAATCATCGGTAAAGTGTATCGCCCGGCGGCCCGGATCGAAACGCAGGAGCCCATAACAATGACGCACGATGCGCCATCCTTGTCACCGAAACGACTCGGCGTTCTGCTGTTCTCGGTGGCCCTGGCCGTCCCCACCCTGGCGGCGGCCTCCAGCGCCCCCTCACCCACCTTCGGCGAAGCGCGCCTGAGCGATACCCTCAAGCGCCTGGCACCCGGCGCCGACGCCCGGGTGCTGGAGCGCGCCGCCCAGGCCTGGCACTGCGCCCGGCCCGAGGCCGAACGCCTGGCGGTGATCGACTTCGCCCGCTCCGCCAACGAGCCACGCCTGTGGGTCTTCGACCTGGCCGAGGAACGCCTGCTGTTCGAGGAACTGGTCTCCCACGGCCGCGGCACCGGCGACGAGCAGGCCCGCTGGTTCTCCAATACGCCGGAGAGCCATCAGTCGAGCCTGGGGCTGTTTCGCACCCTCAACAGCTATGACGGCAGCAACGGTTACTCGCTGCGCCTGGAGGGGCTGGAGCCGGGGGTCAATGACCTGGCCTACGAACGCGCCATCGTGATTCATGGCGCCGACTATGTCAGCGAGGAATTCATCGCCGCCAATGGCCGCCTGGGTCGCAGCTTCGGCTGCCCGGCGGTGCGCCAGGAGGTGGCTTACCCGCTGATCGACAGCCTCAAGGAGGGCCAGTACCTGTTCGCCCACTACCCGGACGACGACTGGGTGGACGGCTCCGACTTCCTGGCCTGCACCCCCTCCTTGCGCCTGGCCCGGCAGATCGACGTGGGCGGCGTCTCCCTGGCCACGGCCTATACCGCCCAGGACGACTCGGCGAGCGACGCGGAGTGGCTGGCCTCGCGGCATCGGGAGTAAGGCATGGCGGTACTGCTGTTCAAGCTGCGGGGCGTCCCGGAGGACGAGGCCGACGAGGTGCGCGAGCGCCTCGCGACCCAGGGCTTCGAGACCTACGAGACCCAGGAAGGGTTCTGGCGGCTGGGCGAGCCGGCCATCTGGCTGCGCGACCCCGAGCAGTTCGCCGCGGCCCGCCGGGTGATCGAGGCCTACCAGGCCGAGCGCGCCGCGCTGTTGCACCGCGAGCGGGAGGCCCGACGGGCCCGGGGCGAGGCGGACACCCTGGGGCGCCGCCTCGTCCACCAGCCGCTGCGACTGCTGCTGTTGCTGGCCGGCGCCGGGGCCATCCTGGCGCTTAGCCTGCTGCCCTTCCTAAGGCTGGGGTAGGTCGGATAAGCCGAAGGCGCAACCGACATCACCGGAGGGGCAGCGGGGGTGCTCGTTGTGTCGGGTGTGCTCGTTGTGTCGGGTGTGCTCGTTGTGTCGGGTGTGCTCGTTGTGTCGGGTGTGCTCGCCGTGTCGGGTCTGCTCGCCGTAGGCTCGCTTACCCGACCTACGGCGACCTACTGGGTCACGTACTTGAGGATCTCCACCACCTGATCGGTACTGGTGCACCAGCCCATGGCGGCGGCATCCACCTCCTTGAGGGGGTGGACGATCTCTTCGCTGTGCAGGGTCACGTAGGGCTTGCCCAGGGCGGCGCAGTAGCCGGCATCGAAGGCGGCGTTCCATTGCTTGTACTTGTCGCCGAAGCGCACCACCACCAGGTCGCTCATCTCGATCAGCGTCTTGGTGCGAATGGCGTTGATCTTGGACGACTTGTGATCGCGCCAGAAGCCCTCGCAGGCCGGCCCCAGATGATCGCCGGCGGCATCGCTGGCGTCATGGTCGGTCACCGCCGAGGTAAAGGTGATATCCAGGCCCGCGGCGGCGGCGCCCCGCTCGATCTCCTCACGCCAGTCGGTGTGGATCTCGCCGGACAGATAGACGGTAAAGCTCATGGGATTCTCCAGGTCACGATGGTCGGGCCATTAATCGTACACAAAATCTGTATACATTGCAGGCTGCGACAAGCCACCGCAGCCAGGGGGGCCGATCCGGGCCAGCGGCGCCTTGTTCCCGGCGCCGTCGCTGGCTAGCCTCGAAGGCTCCCCTTGCCCTGGACACCATAACATCATGCACCCCCAACGCCGTGCCCTGCACGATGAGCTCCACTCCCGCCCCTCCATCGACCTGCCCGGCTCCGCGCTGGTGCATCACTATGCCCTGCTGGACGAGGATGGCGCCATCGGCCAGGCGCTGCTCGAGCGGCTGGCCCGGGACCACGGCGTGCCCCCCGATCATCGGGCGGCTCAGCATATCCTCGAGCTCGACGGCATGACGCTGAAGTGGGAGCGCCATACCGAATTCTTCACCCTGACCCTCTATCGCCCCGCCGTCCCCGGCGAGACCCACTGGCCCGCCCCGCCGGAGGTGCTGGAGCGCCTGCTCTCGCCCCATCGCGAGGCGATCATCAACGCCAGCCTGGTGCGGGTGGAGACTCAGGCGCACTGGGGAGGCGCCCCCGCCGCCTACGGCTTCCGCGGCACCGCGGGCTCCCGGGTCGGCGGCGACGCCGCCAGCGTGTGGAGCGACTTTCACCTCAGCGACTGCGGCGTCAATCGCCTGCTGGTGATCAACGAGCGGCTCAACGACTTCCGCCTGGGACGCATGGTGCGCCGCCTGCTGGAGATCGAGACCTACCGCATGATGGCCTCCCTGGCGCTGCCCCTGGCCAAGTCGCTAAGCGGCGAGCTCCAGGCCCAGGAGCAGGCCCTGGCCGAGCTGACTCACCGCAACGCCCAGGCCCCCCGGGGCGATACCCGGCCGCTGCTGGAGGAGGTCAGCGCCCTCTCGGCCCGCATCGCCCACACCTGCTCCCGGGCCCGCCAGCGCTTCAGCGCCACCGAGGCCTATGCCAGCCTGGTGGCGGAGCGCATCGAGGAACTGCGCGAGAGTCGCATCGACGACCGCCAGCGCCTGGGTTATTTCATCCTGCGTCGCTTCCGCCCCACGGTGCGCTACTGCGCCGCCACCGACCAGCGCCTGCTCAGCCTGGAGCAGCGGGTGGCCCACCTGGGCGACCTGCTCCAGGCCCGCGCCCAGGTGGAGATGGAGGCCCAGAACTCGGCGATCCTGCAGAGCCTCAACGAGCGCACCAGCCGCCAGCTGGCGATCCAGCGCGCCGTGGAGGGACTCTCCATGATCGTGCTGGGCTACTACATCCTCAGCCTCTACAAGCTGGGGGTGGAGAGCCTCAGCGCCGTGGTGCCCCACGAGCCACGCCTGGTGAGCCTGGCCCTGGCCCCGGTGGCCCTGGCGCTGCTGATCGGCGTGGCCCTGCATATCCGCCGGGTCAGGAAGCACTCCAAGTAGCCTTAGTCGACGGCGGCTGGGGGCGATGCCTGCGAACGGCGCAGGCCTTCGAGGCGCGCATAGAGGTACTCGGTAAAGAAACCGTGCATCAGGAAGCGCTGGCTCAGGTTCCAGGGGCCCACCAGGTAGAGGGGATGCTTGTTGTAGGCCAGCTCGGCGAGCTGGGGCTCGTCGATCAGCGCGCCGATGCGCAGGGCGATGGACTGATCCAGGTTGAAGCCGTTGATGGCGTCCCGGTACTCCTCCCGGGTCAACAGCAGGCAGAACAGGCACATGAACAGCGCATGGGCGCTCTCGAAGTCGAGCACCTGGGTGCGCCGCGGGCGGATCTCGAACTCGAGCGCGTCCAGGGGACGCCAGTGCTGCCAGCTCGGCGCCCGGCCCTCCCCCGCCTCGTTCGGCGTCCCCCCCAACGCCTCGATGCTGCGAAACAGCGCCTGGTCGTGCTCGACGAAGCTCGCCTCGCGCATCTCAGCGATGCGCCGCGGGTAGAGGGTCACCGGCGCCACCTTGCCCGGGGCGGTGTTGTCGATCAGGAAGTTGAGCAGGTTCGATTCGGTGGCGAAGTGGCGCAGGATCAGGCGGTTGGCCTGGGGGCTGACGAAGTGGGTGCAGAACCAGCAGATCAACCGCTGCAGCAGGCCATGAGCGCGGAACTGGGGCAGCGGTAGGCGCTTGAAGAACCACACCAAGTGCAGCAGCACCGCCAGGAGGCCCTGGAGGATGGGCCGCAGCCACCAGCGGGTGGGGTTGGCCAGGTCCTCCAGCCATAGCCGCCGCGCCTCCGGCTCGATGGGCAGTGCCTCGTCCTGGGCGATGGCGCGCAGATAGGGGCTAAGCGCTGGCTTCTCGTATTGCCTAGTCACGGGGCACCTCCTGCGGTGGCAAGGCATGGCATCGCGGGCCACCAGGCGCCGATAGCTTGCGGATCGGCCTAGTCAGCATCGGTTCAATCACAGGGCACCTCCTCCAGCTGCAGGGCATAGAGCCTGGCCACTACACGGGCGGTCCTGAGGATCGCCTGCGGCGCCTCGGGATCCCGACAGACCCGGTCGATCAGGCCATAGAGGGTGGCCAGGTGATCGTCGTCATTCTCGCCGTGATAGCGCATGAAACGGGTGTAGCCGCCGTCGCCGCCGGTGGCCGCCTCGACCCGGGCCGCCCAGTCGCCGGCCATCTTCTGGCCCAGCCCCTCGATGATCCACATGGCGCCGACCAGGTCGACCGGGTTGGGCTGGCCGGCGCGATGCATCATAAAGGCGTGCAATGCCTCGCTGCCGATATTGCGCGGCGCCGCCTGGATGTCCGCCAGGTCGCCGCCGGCGGCCACATAGTCCGCCTCCAGCAGCTCGTAGTCACGGTGCTCGTCCCGGGCATGCTGGATCACCACCGAGCGCAGGTCGGCATGGTGGCGGTCGAAGCTCGAGGCGCAGCGGCTGATCCAGCGGGCCCCCTCGATCACCTGCTGGCGCAGGTTGAGCAGCAGGGTGCGGTACTCCGCCAGGCTCAGCTCGCCGCGATCGAGGCGCTGGATCAAGGGCAGACGCCCCAGCTGGCGCTCGAAGTCGAACCAGACCCGCATCAGGCCCTGCAGGCAGGCCTGGCCGGCGGCGGTGGTAATCTCTTGCATGGGAATCTCCTTCTCTCAGGCGTCGACCACGGTTAACTGCATATAGGCGGTATTGAAGCGGCCGCTCTCCGGCACCATGCACAGGATCCGCTCCCCGGGTTGAGGCTCCCGGGTGCGCAGGAACTCGTCGAGCATGATGAACAACGAGGCACAGCCGGTATTGCCGCGCTCGTAGAGGTTGGTATACCACTTCTCCTCCGGAATCATCGCCCCGGCCTGGGTCAGCATCTCGGCAATACGCCCGCGGAAGTGGTGGGAGGAGTAGTGGCAGAGCAGGTGATCGACCTTATCGACCGCCACCCGCCCCTCGTCGATCAGCCGCAGCAGGCCATCCACCCCCAGCTTGACGATATTGTCGAGCAGCCGCACGTCCTGGCGCAGCAGCAGGGCCCCGGCCGCCTCCGCCTCGGCGTAGGTGGCGAAATCCTGCCAGGTGCGGCCATCGGGTGCCTGGCCCACGCTCATGCACAGCGGATAGGCATCGGCATGGGAGTAGCCGCGGATCCAGTCGATGCGCAGGCAGCGCCCCCGGGGCGCCGCCTCCAGCAGCAGGGCCCCGGCGCCATCGGAGAGCATCCAGCGCAGGAACTCGGCATCGAAGTCGGGCTCGGCCCCCGCCGCCTCGAAGCGGCTCGCCTTGAACAGCCGCGAGGCCAGCTCGCTGGCCACCACCAGGGCGCGGCGATGCTCGCCGGCGGCCAACGACAGGAAGGCGGTCTTCAGCGCCATCATGCTGCTGGAGCAGATACCGTGGCTGGTGTGCAGCTCCACGTCGCCGAGCCCCAGTGCCGCCTGCACCTGGCTGCCGAAGCCCGGCAGCACCAGGTCGCCCTGGCTGGTGGCCACGCTCAGCAGCCCCAGATCGCGTCGGCCCAGCCCCGCCGCCGCCAGGCACTGCTCCCCCGCCCGGGCCGCCATCTCGGCATTGCCGATGGTGGTGCGATGCTCGGCGTCGATGGCGTAGTGGCGCCGCCGGATGCCGTTGGCCTTGAGGATGCGCGCCTTGAGGCGGCTGGGCTTGCCATTGACCCGCCCCAGCACCTCCTCGATCCGCTCGTTATCCACGGCCGGTCCCGGCAGGTGGTGGCCGCTGCGGGTGACATAGACACTCATGATGACGTCCTCTGCTTGAGGGCATGGCGCAGGCAGCGCAGGTTCTCCTCCAGGTAGGGGAAGACACACAGCAGCGCCATGAACCCGAGATAGAACGGTAGATACCCCTCGCCGCCCTGGGGGCTGGCCAGGGGTTCCAGGCGTAGCTGGCCCTGCCAATCCAACTGGATCAGCTCGAGCACCACCGGCCAGTTGATGATCAGGATCATCGCCAGCATGTAGAATGGCAGCGTGGCCAGGTAGTTATGGGCATGCATCTCCCACAGGCTGATCTCGCGGCGCGGCGCCGCATAATGCACGTCCCAGTGCGCCACCAGCTCGTGGAGCACCCAGGCCACCAGGCAGATCAGCAGCACCAGCACATTCACCCGGAACAGCAGGCAGAGCAGGATGGGGATGCCCACCTGCAGGCCCATCAGCGAATGCATCAGCGACTCCTTGAGCCCCGAGGTGACCTCGATGCGCGTCGCCCGGTGGCAGCACCAGTCGACGAAGCCGGCGATGCCCCACAGGGGCAGGAAGAGATAGAGCAACGCATTGATCAGCAACGACTGGGTATCCATGGGATTCGTCTCGGTGGCAACCAGAGTTAAACACTCGTTTTAAGAAACGCTGTTCGATAACTATTCTAGCCGAGATCCCGGCGAACGCAAGGAGGAATCCGCCTCTGGCCCAGGAGGCCGGCGACGGCGAGGCCCCCGCCTCACTAGCTCGCTATTTGATGGCGCCCTCGGGCGCCAGCGATAGGGCAGATGGGCCAGGGAAGGGCGCGCCGATGCCGGCGAGGTAGGGCACGGCGACGTCCCGGACGATGGACATGGACGGCGAGAAGATGACACAATCCCAAGTCATAATACAAACCATTATCAACAGGAATTTTCACGCGCATGCCTGCCTGCCGCCTCGCCGGTGAATCCCTGACCGCCGCCAACCTCAAGGCGGTCTTCGACCTGGACGCCGAGGTGATGCGCGCCCCGAGCACCGGCCGGCCGATCTGCGTGCCGGCCCTGGGGGTCGCCACGATACCCGACCTTCGCCAGGAGGTCCCGGCATGAGCGCGGTCCAGCAATTCTGCGCCGTGGAGAGCGCCGCCCAGGGCGATCCCCTGGTCGGCAGCGGCGCCCATGCCGAGCGCAACCTGCTGCTGAGCTGGCCGCGCCCCAAGTGGGGTCGCAACCTGCGCCGGGCCAACGACATGAGCGAGGCCCTGCTGGCCCGCCTCGACGCCCTGGCCGAGGGCGGCCGGCGGGTCAACCTGATCCATCGCCGCGACCAGCCCAGGGACCATCACCGCCTCTACCTGATGCCCGAGAATCGGGCGTTCACGGTGCCCCGGGACGAACTCCCGGCGTTTCTCGAGGCCTTCGAGCGCGACGCCGACCTGACGGCCTGGGAGGGGCCGGCCCCCGCGGGGCCGCTGCTGCTGTGCTGCACCCACGGCAAGAAGGACAAGTGCTGCGCCAAGTTCGGCTATGCCACCTACAAGGCCCTGGCCGAGGCCGTCGAGGCCCGCCCCGACCTGCCCTTCGAGGTCTGGGAGAGCACCCACCTGGGCGGCTGCCGCCTGGCCGCCAGCGCCCTGGTCTTCCCCGCCCTGCGCAAGTACGGGCGCATCCCCCCCGACGACGTCATCCCGCTGCTCGAGAGCGAGACCGCGGGACGCCCCTACCTGCCCTGCTACCGGGGCGACTCGCGACTCGGCCCGCTGGAGCAGTGCGCCCAGGTGGCGGCGCTGGAGTGGCTGGCGGAGCGCGGCGAGCCCGCCACCGCGTTGGAGGTGGTCGGCGTCGAGGCGCGAAGCGAGCGGGCCCGAGTCACCCTGGCCTGGCGCGGCCGGGACAGCGGCGAGGTGAGCGTGACCTGCGAGTCCCGGGAGCTGCTGCGCTTCGACACCTGCGCCGATATCGACGGCGACGGCCCCAGCCCAAGCACGGTCTGGCAGGCCACCGCCATCGAGCCCCGCTAGGCCGCACGAGCTTTCGGTTCATCGCACTCTGGCGTGAATACCATTGCGGGACCGCGGCTAAAGAATCGCCAGCTAAAGCTAGCTCCTACAAGGTAGGTGGGGGTCTTCCACCGGGGTGGTAGGAGCCTGCTTCAGCAGGCGATGGAGAAGCGGGTGTAAATCGGCCAAGCCGGCCAAAATCGCCGAGACGTCGGACCGCGGCTAAAGCCAGCTTCTACAATGGCTTGCCGGAGATTGGCCATGTCGTGGTTTCACGCCAACGTGCGATGAACCATTTTTTCTCCCGCCTGCATCCAGTCGCCGTCTCTTCGCGTAACCAGGAAGGCACCCATCCTTTGCCACCTCGGCGGATGGGTCTTATCCGGATAGCAAGGAGAGAACCATGATCAAGCTAGTGACAAGCGCCTTCGCGACCGCCGCCCTGCTCACCGGGGCCACCCTGGCCCAGGCCGAGATGCACGGCGACATGCACCCGGAAGTCTGGGCCGACGACCAGTCCGTCGCCGGCGGCACGGTCTCGGCGGAAAAGGTCATGACGGACCGCAACGGCTGGCTGGTCGTGCACCGCACCGACGAGAGCCGCGCCCCCGGCCCGGTGGTCGGTCACGCCCCCCTCAAGGAGGGCGAGAACCAGGACGTGACCGCCATCCTCACCGAGGAGGTCATGGCCGGCGATCATCTGATGCTGATGATCCACGGCGAAGAGGGCGGCATGCAGACCGGGATCTTCGAATACACCCTGGGCGCCTCGGAAGATGGCCCCATCCGCCAGGATGGCGACCTGGTCATGACCGTGATCACCGCCCAGTAAGTCCTGCCGGCGGGGCCTTCCTGGTCCCGCCTCTTCGCCCCCTCCCTCGAAACACCATGCCCTCCGGCCCCGATAACGGCGGCTTTCAGGGCCGCCTTACCAGGCCGCCCCGCCTGACCATCTCGACAGGCCGACTTGACAGGCCGCTGTTCCCTATATAGAACGTTCGTTAAAAGGAACAATCGAGACCCCCGTCATGGACAAGCTCGCCCTCGGTACCCTGGGCCAACACCTGCAGTCCCTGCGCCTGGCGCAGGGCTGGTCGCTGTCGCAGTTGGCCGCCGCCGCCGGCATCGCCAAGTCGAACCTGTCGCGCCTCGAACAGGGCAACGGCAACCCCACCCTGGACACCATCTGGCGCCTGGCGGTGCAGCTCAAGGTGCCCTTCGGCACCCTGGTCGCCCCCATCGCCGTGCCCCTGGGCGAGGACGGCGTGGAGGTGCGGCTGCTCGACCAGGGCAAGGACCGCCCCCAGGTCGACGCCTACTGGATGCGCTGCGCGCCCCACACCACGCGCCTCGCCGAGCCCCACACCCCCGGCGCCCGGGAGTCCCTGACCCTGATCAGCGGCCACCTGGAGGCCGGTCCCGAGGGCGATACCCAACACCTCTCGGCCGGCGACAGCCTGACCTTCGCCGCCGATCGCCCCCACCTCTATCGCACCACCGATGCCTGGGCCACCCTGCTGCTCAGCGTCGTCTACCACGAGGAGGAACACCGATGAGCCTGGACGCCGTCACCTCACCCGGCCGCCCCTGGCTGACCGGCATGCGCGAGGCCATTCCGCTGCTCGGCGGCTATGTGCCGGTGGCCATCTCCTTCGGGCTGATCGCCACCCAGGCCGGCTTCACCCCCTGGGAGGCGGTGGTGATCTCCACCCTGGTCTATGCCGGCGCCTCCCAGTTCCTGTTCGTCGGCATGGTCGCCGCCGGGGCGCCGCTGTGGCTGGTGGTGGCCATGACGCTGCTGATCAACCTGCGCCATGTGGTCTACGCCCCCAACCTGGCCCCCTGGCTGACGCCCAGCCGCGCCTGGCCCTGGCTGATGCACGGCCTCACCGACCAGGTCTTCGCCCTGGCCCACGTCCGCCTGCCCCAGTTGCCGGCCGCCCAGCGCCTCGGCTGGTTCGGCGGCGCCGCCCTGCTGGCCTGGGCGAGCTGGATCGGCGGCACCGCCCTGGGGGCCCTGGCCGGCGGCGAGCTGGTCGCCCGCTGGGCGCTGATGGGCGAGATCCTGCCCTTCGCCCTGCCCGCCCTCTTCCTGGTGCTGGTGGCACCCCGCTTCACTTCGCGGCGCTGGAGCCTGGCCCTGGGCCTGACCGTCCTGGTCGCCCTGGCGCTGACGATCTTCGGCTTCACCAACCTGGCGATCCCCCTCGCCGCCGCCTGCGGCGCCCTGTGCTTCCGGGTCGTCGAGTTCGCCCCCGCCCAGCAGGCCGCACACACGCAAGGAGATCGCCATGAGTAGCGCCCTGTGGATCGCCGTCCTCGCCTCGGCCCTCGGCACCCTGCTGATGCGTGTGCTGCCGCTGCTATGGATGCGGCGCCGCCTCGAGCGGCTCGGCGACGACGACGGCCTGGAGGCCATGCCCCAGTGGCTGAGCCTGCTCGGCCCGGTGATGATCGCCGCCGTCCTCGGGGTCTCGCTGATGCCGGTGACCCCGGGGCCGCTCTCCTGGGTCGCCACCGCCATCGGCGTGCTGGCGACCCTGGTCGTGTGGTGGATCAAGCGCTCCCTGGGCTGGCCGGTGGCGGCGGGCGTGGCCGCCTATGGCGCCGTGGTGATGCTCTTCGGGTGAGCGATGCCAGTCGTCTGCCATTCGATGCCTACAGTTTTTCCCCGACCCGCCGATAGCGTACTGACCAATTGGTCAATACAAGCGCATCCGCCCCGAGGGTGCGCCAGCCAGGGGAATAACAATGAAGCACCTGACGATTGCCAAGAAACTGCTGATCGGCATCGGCCTGAGCATGCTGCTGATCGTCGGCGGGGTGACCGCCATTCAGTATCAGCTGTTCAGCGACCTGATCACCGAGCGGGTCACCGGCGCCGAGCTGCCGGCCAGACTCGAAAGCATTCGCAACGACATCGACGCCACCCTGACCGGGCCGATCACCACGGCCCGGGGCCTGGCCGATAACGGCTATCTGCGGGAGTGGCTGGCCCGGGGCGAGTCCCGGGCGGAAGGCGAGCGCGCCGTGGCTCACCTCGCGCGGCTGCAAGAGCGCACCGGAGCCAATACCGTCTTCTATGTGTCGGCGCTCAGCGGCAACTACTACACCGCCGAGGGCATCGCCCGCACCCTGAACCGGGACCAGGACGCCTGGTTCTATCGCCTGGTCGAGGGGGCCGATGCCCCCGAGTACACCCTGGATATCGATGCCGAGGGCGGCGAGCTAAAGGTCTTTATCAACCACGTGATCGAACTGGACGGCGAGCGCGTGGGGATCGCCGGGGTCGGCTACACCCTGGACGCCATGGCCGAGACGATCGGCGACTACCGGCTCGGCGAGTCCGGCATGGTGTTCCTGGCGAACCGGGATGGCCGGATCAGCGTGCACCCCGACGGCGCCGCCATGGCCGATCGGCCGGTGGCGGAACTGCCCGGCTGGGAGACCCGGGCCACCGAGTTGCTGGCGGGGACCGGCTATCGCGATGCCACCCTCAGCGACGCGCAGGGCGCCGAGCAACTGGTCGCGGCCATCGACGTGCCCGGCACCGACTGGGTCGTCTTCGCCCAGATACCGCGGGGCGAGCTGTTCGCCGACCTCAACCGGGCGGTGCTGCTGGTCATCCTGATCGTGGCCCTGGTCATGCTGGCGAGCCTGGCGAGCCTGGCCCTGCTGCTGCGCGCGCTGTTCCGCCCCATTCGACGCACCGCGGAGGCCATGGGCGAGATCGCCGCCGGCGATGGCGACCTGACCCTGCGCCTCCCCGTGCAGGGCCGGGACGAAGCGAGCGAGCTCGCCATTCAGTTCAACGCCTTCGCCGACAAGATGCATGACGTGCTGGCCCGGGTCAGGAGCAGCAGCGACGCCGTGCGCCACGCCGCCCAGGAGATCGCCAGCGGCGGCCGGGACATGGCGCGACGCACCGACCAGGCGGCCTCCAGCCTGCAGCAGACCTCGGCCTCCATGGAGCAGATCACCGGCACGGTGGCGCACACCTCGGCCTCGTCCGGCGAGGCCAACCGGCTCTCGCAATCCGCCGCCGAGCTGGCCCAAGGCACCGGCGACACCGTCTCCCGGGTGGTGACCACCATGGGCGAGATCCAGCACGCCTCCGAGCGGATCGGCGACATCATCAAGGTCATGGACGACATCGCCTTCCAGACCAACCTGCTGGCGCTCAACGCCTCGGTGGAAGCGGCCCGCGCCGGCGAGAGCGGCAAGGGCTTCGCCGTGGTGGCGAACGAGGTACGCCAGCTCGCCACCCGCAGCGCCCAGGCCTCACGGGATATCCGCGGCCTGATCGACGCCTCCGGCGAGAAGGTCCGGGGCGGTACCCGCCTGGTGCGCGACGCCGGCGGCGCCATGCACGACCTGGTCGAGGTGGTGAACCGCGTGGCGGGCATGCTGGGCGAGATCAGCCACGCCACCACCGAGCAGAGCGATGGCATCGGCCAGGTCACTATCGCCGTGGCCGAACTCGATCGCATGACCCAGCAGAACGCCTCGCTGGCGGAAGAATCCACCGCCGCCGCCGAGCAACTGCGCGAACAGGCCGACCGCCTCGCAGAACTGGTCGGCAGCTTCACGCTCAAGGACGAACCACGGCAAAGCCAACGCCTTCCGGCGCTGGCATAGCCCTAGGCAGCCGGCGAAGGATCGCAGGCGGCGACATGCAGGTCGGGCACCGTCGCTCTCCGGCGATGGCGCCTCCTTATTCGTCGTCCCCCGCCCGCCTGGCGCCCCCTGCTTCTGCCGCCTCGCGCTCGAGCAGGGTGCGCTTTCTCTCCACGCCCCACCGGTAGCCGGAGAGCGCCCCGTCGCTGCGCACGACCCGGTGGCAGGGAATGGCAAGCGCCAGGGGGTTGGAGGCGCAGGCCCTCGCCACGGCACGTACCGCCTTGGGAGAGCCGATCCGCGCCGCCAACGCCGCATAGCTGATCGTGCTGCCGACGGGAATCTCGGTCAGCGCCTGCCAGACGCGCTGCTGAAAGGCGGTCCCACGAATATCCAGCGGCAGTGACAGTCCGACCCCCGGCGCCTCGACGAACGCCACCACCTTGGCCACCCAGGCGTCGAAGCGCTTGCCCCCGGGGATCAGGTGGGCATTGGCGAACTGCTCCTGGAACGCCTGCAACAGCCGCTCGGGATCGCTGCCCAGAGAAATGGCACAGATGCCCTTTTCGCTGGTCGCCACCAGTATCGTGCCCAGCGAGCATTCTCCCAGGGCGAACTGAATCTCCATGCCCTTGCCTCCCTCGCGGTACCGCTTGGGGGTCATGCCCAGCATGCGTTCGGCACCGGCATAGAAGCGCCCGCTGGAATTGAAGCCCGCCTCATAGATCGCATCGGTGACCGTCTCTTGCTGCGTCAGTGCCTGGCGCACACGATCCGCCCGGCAAGCGGTCGCGTAGGCCCTGGGCGTGAGCCCGGTGACCGACTTGAAGACACGATGGAAGTGGAACCGACTCAGCCCCGCCACCCGGGCCAGTTCGTCGAGCGATGGCAGCGCTTCGCCGTCTTCGATAAGACGGCAGGCCCTGGCGACGCACTGGGCGTGCCGATGGGCCAAGGAGGTGGCCTCCTGGGGACGACAGCGCTGACAGGGCCGGTACCCCGCCTCCTCGGCGGCGGCCGCATCGGCATGGAACTCGGCGTTTTCGCGGCGCGGCCGGCGCGATGGGCAGGTGGGGCGGCAATAGATCCCGGTGGTGCGCACGGCATAGACGAAGGCATCGTCCGCGGCGGCGTCGCGGGCCAGTACCGCGGCCCATTTGGCCGCATCGGAAGCGAAGCGTAGGAGGGAATCGTCGGATGTCTCGTTCATGGCGGGCTCCTGCAGAGGCTGCGGCAATCTCCATGAGTGCAGGATGCGCCCCGACGGCGACTGGCACACTCCGCCGCTTGCTTTCAAAGCGAACTCACGCGCGCCGGGTGGCGAGGCTTGCTCGCGTGACGGCCTCGACCCTCTCCACTCTACCACGCCGATAGCGACCGTCAGTGGAGGGCCCCAACAAGACAGTGAGTCGCACGACCTCCTCGTCGAGTTCCAGGGCAAGAAGCGAAGTTTCCTCATCGCTTCACTGACCTAGGCTGCTAGGGTTTCCCCGACCGGAGTAGTCGCGATGAAGACGATCGATCGAACCATGGGGCCCATGGAGTGGGCGTTATTGCTGAGCTTGTCGATGCTGTGGGGCGGCTCGTTCTTTTTCGTGGGGGTGGCCGTCGAGGACCTCGGGCCACTCACCATCGTGGCCCTGCGAGTGGGCCTGGCCGCCGTGGCGCTGAACGCCTGGATTCTCCTGCGGGGCCAGCGCATGCCACTCGACCCGGGGCTATGGGCCGCCTTCTTCGGCATGGGCCTGCTCAACAACATGATTCCCTTCAGCCTGATCGCCTGGGGACAGGGGCATATCGCCAGTGGCTTGGCATCGATTCTCAACGCCACCACGCCTTTTTTCACCCTCATCGTGGCGCACGTCCTCACCCGCGACGAGCCTCTCACCCCAGGCCGCCTCCTGGGCGTGGCCATCGGCTTCGCCGGAGTGGTGTACATGCTGGGCAGCGAGGTTCACGCGGGTACCGTCAGCCACTCATGGGCACAGCTGGCGGTGCTGGCCGGCGCCCTCTCTTATGCCTTTGCCGGGGTCTTCGGGCGCCGCTTTCGCCGGCTGGGCTGCTCGCCCCTGGTGGCCGCCTGTGGCCAGGTCACGGCCTCGGCGCTGGTGCTGATGCCCTTGGCCCTGGGGGTGGAGCGCTTCTGGCAAGCGCCCTGGCCAGGGCCAGCCACCTGGTCGGCGGTGGTCGGCCTGGCCCTGTTCTCGACCGCCCTGGCGTACCTGATCTATTTCCGCCTGCTGGCGAGCGCGGGGGCGACGAACCTGCTGCTGGTCACGTTCCTGATCCCGGCCAGCGCCATTCTGCTGGGGATAGTCGTGCTGGGCGAGCGGCTGGAGTGGCGCCATCTGGCCGGCATGGGGCTTATCGGCCTCGGGCTGGTGTCCATCGACGGCCGGCCGTGGCGGTGGCTCCGAAGCGTGGCCTACTCACGTAGGAAGGCCCGGCGAGCAGACTCGTAGGCTGGCGTCTTACCAGGATGGCAGGAGGCACCCAACAATACCCAGCCTCGGCTCCGCTAAACCCGACCCTGGCAATAGCGAGTTGCAACTACGTTTCCCGGAGGGCCGAGACGATCAAGCGCTCCAGGGTCACCACGGTCGGGGCATACGGGACCCGACATCTAGACAGGTACCGCGAAGAACAGCGAACGGAAGGGAAAAGCGAAACGTAAGTGCTTGATTCTTGGTGGGCCCAGCTGGACTCGAACCAGCGACCAAGGGATTATGAGTTCGCTTTTAAAACAATAAGTTACTGACACATAAGGAAAAGCAGCCGTAATCGAGCGAAAGGTACAGTTCTTTAGAATCAGTAGGTTAGCGAAGGTTAAGGATAGCACACGAAGCTGGTGTGTGTACCGCTGGTGTACCCTTTTGGCGTCCCGCTGACAACCTTGCTATAAATCATTCTTAGGCCATGATCGCCAACTATCTGGGAATCAGTGTTTGTTAATATTCTGAACATTTCCGAAATTAAAGATTGGTTATACGCTGGGATTCTTGATCAAGCGAATAGCCTTCCAGCAAAGAAATAGAGTCGCAATCTTTACTGCTTCTCCAGGCCCTTTACTGCAGGCAACTTGAAAAGCTTGATCTTGGGCACCTTCCCACTCAAACTTCATACCGCTAATTTCTTCAACTGAAACAGAGTAGTCATGCTTATGAGCGAAATTATTCCTAATTCTATTAATTTTTTTAAACGCGGAATAGTGCTTTTCGTCGATCAGCCCCATCGCAAGCACCAAGTCACATTTTAGGTCAAACGAGCGAGGCCGCTTTAAGAATGCCGCTGGACTAGATAAATTATTTGAGAGCAGAGTCTCAAGAACTTTCTCTATAAATATATGGCCTTTCAGAATAGGAGCCATTTCGCCTTCGTCGAAAACAAGCTGCTCCATTGCGTGCTGATCAAGCTCATCGAACGAAAGATCGTTAAAGTCCAAAACACTTCCTTAATCTGCATAATGAGTATTAAAAAGCACAATCGCTTTCTCACTTGAACGAATGATCATGCGTGCACATCCCCTCCAATCCATTCATTTAAAGAACCTTTTTATCGACGGCACTATGTTACACAAAAATCACGCATATTAGATTCACTTACACGACCACCTTGGACCGTCAAGCTGACAAAACAACTTCAAAGTGCAACCTAACTTTTGTCATCTGCCTATAAGCATACATCAAACATTTCATAATATAACTTTAGCCACTATCGAGGCATGCTTTATGGATAAGGCTGGCAAGATACAAACCTTTTCTCACAATTTTTTTAGCCACAATGATTATTCATCAAAAGCCGCTTAAAGTTATTACTTATCAATCTTTCCGCCTCACTTACGTTACACCTCCAAATTAATGCCATCTTTTTGACCACTAAACTCGTATCCCATGGAAACAAAAGACTTCCTGAAATTTTGGCGAACGGTCCATCAGTTTCTGTCAAAACACGATCAACTGGGATCATTGAAGCAAGGTCATAGCCTTTTCTCGTTTCTAGCATAGGCGGGTTAATGGAAAACCAACACCCCATATCTATAGCCCTTCTCAGTTGGCTCGGCGTTCCTGTAAACCAGTGCAATATAGGAATTCCGTCAAAACCATCCAATTCATCCAAAACAGCAGATACACTGGCTCGACTGTGGATTGTCATAATTCGCCCGCCAACACGATTCACACTACAGAGTATGTGCCGGAATACCTTTAGCTGAGCCTCCCAATGAGTCTTAAATTCCTTCCCTCCGTCGAGCCCAACTTCCCCTACATAATTCGCACTCGGAAGCAAGGCATCGAATAGATCTATTTCATGCTTCCTTTGATGGGCAATTTGTGGATGTAGGCCTAGCGCTGTACGAATCCGTTGACAATCCTCGGCAAGCTTACGGGTACCATCCCATGCTTTTGGCGTTGTTGTCACTGAAAGCACGTAAGTCCCCCTTCTTCTACACTCCTCGACCACCTTGAATGGTTCAGGATAAAGGTCGAGGTGGCAATGCATGTCAATGCTCACAGGACTCCCTCAGCTTTTAAGAACACATCAACCTCATCCAACCCATCCAAAAAGACTTGCTTATAGCTTCCGAAATCATTAGCGGGAAGAGGCCCACTTTCCGTAATCCACTGACCTATTTTACGAGTTTCTTTTCGCGCATTTGCAATAGATAAGGCAAGGAGATCATCCCTTCGATCAGCCTCATTCATGACATCAGCTACAGAGTCGTAGGTGTACTTCACACCCTCATTAATTCCACCAGAAAAAACTGCAGACCTTCGAATTATGCAGGGGACGCATGTGCCACACTGCTGATTGGATCGCTTCCAATGGCTACATGATACCGTACTATCCACGACATTCTCTAGCAGCTTTCTATTTTGACATCCAGAAGTCATTTGACCTTTCGTTTGAAATTGATACGGGTTTATGATTCGACATGGTATACCCGCAGCATCAAAGAGATTCTGGATGCTCTGAATAAAATGTGGATGAGTGGTGCGGGTACTCAGCGTACCAATACGCCTTGGTGTCAATGGGGCGTTCAACGAAATAAACCCATTTTCTGGAACGAAAAGATCAACTTTATCTTGCTGAGAAACAGCCTGAACAGCACAGGCCCCGACAGCGGCAAACGCAAGAAAGTTAAAGCTTCGCGTCCGCATAGTAATATCCGTTTCACCAGAGCACAGGTGTGGATCTGCATTTATCTCAAATCTTGAATATCGTCCTTTAAGCTGATCAGCGACTTTATCTTGATGCGATTTATCCCCTTTATAAGAATGGCTTACTAGTAGCGGAGACCGCCCTTGAGAAAGTAGATCAATGGCACCGATGGCTGAATCCAACCCACCAGAAAACAGGCTTACACAGTCAATCCCTCTGAGCGGAACCAACTTAAACCGATCTCGCTGAAGGTACGGTTCCGGTGGAGGGAAGCCACCATCCATAAAGTCAAAGTCCCATATGTCACCACTGAGAAAGTGAAGCGCTCGCTCCAACTCCATTTTTAGTGGTTGCCATCGGGTAGGTTCATGAAGTGGCAGTTGGAGGGAAAACTGGCGAGTCCAACCATCTTCCGCGTCTTCTCGCCGAACAAAGGTGTCCGCGGCTGTTACCGAAAGTGCAATGGTGAGTAAATCTATGACCTGACTGGAGACCTGCACACCTAGTCGCTTAACCTTTTCGACGGCTGGGTTACCTATTACAGATATATCACCACGCTCTTGACCACTAAGGCCATACAGTTGCACAGGCAACAAATCATCGCTCGCGGAAGGAAGAAGCTGGTGATTATGGTTAAATACTAACTTTGTCATTGGTAACTCTCCCACTCCTTCCATGAGTCTATGATAGCCTGACGTTCAACCTGAGCCATCTGTTGCCGTGTAAATGACCGAACATTCCCTGACAGCTTTGGTGCCATATGCTTATCAACCACGACCTTGACCAGCTCTCTGAGCTCTATCTCGGCGCGTATAGCTTGAGAAGGAGTATCCGCTTTGTTCCAGGCTTTATTAGAGTCCATCACCATCTGCAGAAAAATACTTTCCGCTAGATACCCAATCATGGTATCAGCAATAACATCATCGGTGATGCATTGGGGATCGAAAACATCTACGCCATCCAAGGCCTCAGACAGGGCATGATTCATTGCGGCACAGATTTTTTCTGAGTCCCCATCTTCAGTAGAAAGTGCACGGGAAATAGCAGAAATTGCTAGTTCACATGGCATACCAGCCAAACTGGCCAGATCTACAGTAGCTTCGCCAGGGCCAGCAGGAACTCCTGCCAGAGCACCAAAGAGTCCAGCTCCCGCCTGGGTGGTACTACCCATTCGTCTAGCTGCGCTACTGCTACCTCCTGACGCTTTTCGTGCGTAATGGCCAACAGCTCTCCTGAGCTCTCCTCGATCGCCGCTTGACACAGCATTACCCAAGGATTCGCGAAATGGCGCGAATCTACGAGCTTGTGGAGAGGGTAAAGGTTGTTGTGATTGGTCATCTGCCCAAGGTGGTACCAGCGGTGAACCACCGCCTGGACCGGTGCTGGATTGTGAAGTCCCCATTAAATGTCCCTATGCCATTTCTCTTCTTTTAACGCTGCAGTCATCCAAGGCGGGCGCTTATCGCCCAGCTCTAACTCCTGCAGAAAACGAACTAGGATTTTGGCCCCGGAAGCCGAGTGGCGAGCCAGTAGACAGGCTCCTGAAAATCCTTTGGGCTTCCGAGACCAGTCGGACACCTGTCTAAGATGACTGATGACCCCTTCCATTACCGGCACCTGCTCTTCTAGAGGAAGGTGATTTAATAAATTTTCTGCTGTTGGCGAGCTGGTATTCTTCATAACCACTAGCGCATCCAATACTTCTCGCCCTGCAGGGGATAGACCCACCACATATGCACCAATTGGCATAGTCTCACGAGATAGATAAATCGCCGCCCTCAGATCGACTCCACCAAGACGGGGTTCGAGCTGGGCCCATTCGCTGATGAAAGATTTGGTGGTAGGATTGTCCGTCCACGTTTTTGGCGCATCAGATGGTAACTTCCCTCCGTTTTCTTCTAGCTGCCCGATCAGCGTAGGAGCCCCCTGTTCAGCATCCACTAATCGATAGAAGTCAGCTGTTGCTTCAACCCCAACACACCGCTCAAATATTACCAGCTTGGTGATAATAGCTTCGTCTAAGGGCATTGAGCGGCGCCGTGCAATCTTTGATCGCATTTTTACAACATTCAAAAGTCGTTTTACAATTCTTGGATTACCTTGAATGATGGGGGAGTTAGCCAGTACCAGCGCAATACGGTCTGCCCGAGCGAACGCTGTAGCCAAGTCGCCTTCCTCTGGTTCTTCTGTTAACACCAGCGCATCCTGACGAGAAATTGGATCCTCTTTCCAAGACTGCTGTAGTGACTTTTCCAACCCGTCCCGAAGCTTACCTAGCTTCTCCTCAGGCAGGCCATGATCAATAGCATACAGCATAAAAAGGTAAGAGCGGATTTCACGCACCCCGGCTTTGGGCACGCGGATCGGAACTTGAATAAGTTTATCTAGGTAGTCTATTTGGTGCCGGTCTGATGCCCCTTTAAAATAGTCAGCGACCGAGGAGCGTATCATCTCCTCATCGGCTGCTATGATAAAGGCTGTATTGGTCAGGAAAAGGAATAACCGAATTGCTTCAAGCGTGTGGATCGCGTTGATAGGCAGACATCGATCTAGATTATCAATAACTACCACCAGAGGCTTTCCAAGCTCTTCCAGAATTTCCCCGTATTCTTTCCTAAATTCATCGATCTGTTGAGGCGGACTCTTTTTTTTCTCAGGCCTCAATAATCCTCTTGCCTTCTCCCTCGTCTCCTGAACTGTTTCCGTAAGGCCTTCATATTCTTCTTGATTTTGAACACCATCTAAAGCATTCCCTATTGCGCCAACGCTTCGATTAAGCACTCCTCCAGTAGGGACTCCAGCGAGCATGGCTGCTCCTTCGACCAAAAGCCCCATTGCCCGAAAACCGTCGACCCGAGCAAGTAGCTTTTCAGTTTTCTTGGCTAAACTAGCATTTCCATTTGCAGCATCTGTTAGAGCCGACGCGATTACTTCCAGTAGGGCAGCCCGAGCATCGTCATATCCTTGATACATCCAGGCATCAAACTTTATGACAATCCATTTCTTCTCTTCTTGTTTGAGCTCCTTTTCGATCAGCTTCAAAAGTGAAGACTTACCGGCTCCCCAGTTTCCAAACACACCAACTGAGACTGGCAACATGCCTTCGGCTGTGAGGATATCGACTGCGAGTTGAGATACTTCGCCAAAATTTAGGTAGTCTTTCTCAGATTCTTGATCTGACCACATATCATCTATCCGTATTTAAACTATCGGGTGCCGTGAGCCTCGCCTGAACTAACTTTACTGATCTTGATGGAGCCTTACCTGACCCGCTTGGAGAGCAGGTAGTGAGTCAGCTCCAGCTCGCTGACGTCCTCCCCCTTAAGGTCGTAGCCGCCGGCCGTGCCGGCCTTCCGGCCATGGGCCGTCATGGTCTTGGTGATGTCCCACTGGAACTGAGCTTCCCTGCTGTTCGCCATGTCATCCCCTGCGCCTGGCGTAATTATGCGTAACAGCCTAGCTCTTAAAAGATATAAGGAGAAGTCGACTTAAGCCGTTAAACCGCCAGGACACGCCGCATCATTGGCGAAGCCTGCCCAAGGCCTGCTCCAACAGCTCCAGTGACTGACGGTGCTTGTCAGCCCCCATCTTCTGGATGTTGGCGAGCTTCCAGCGCACGGCAGGCAGCCGATCCACCCCCGACAGCGGAAGCAGCGCCCAGTCAGGGGCCCCCTGCTTGAAGGACAGAAGAAAGCGAACATCTTCATCCTTCGTCAGCTGCCCCAGCCGCGACAGCAGCTCATCGCGGGCGCTCTCCAGCTCCTGCAGTGGAAGGTCAACCCTGGCCATCCCGACAAACTCCTGTCGGTAGACATCATCCAACGCTTTCAGCCGTGGGTTGATCACTTCGTTCAAGGGCCTCGGGTGCCCCAGCAGATAGACCAGGAAGCCTTCGAATACGCTTCGATCCAGGCTGCCCTGGTTCAGCAGAAGCTTCACATCGAAAAGGTCCCTGGGGTGCTGGCGATCCAGCGCGGCGCAGATCTTGCCACCATAGAGGTCTGGTAGTGATACCACCCGCACCGCAGCAAAGCCGTACTCGTCCTCTACGGCTTCGACGACATCGCGCTCCTGGGGCGGGTGCAGGGTGCCACGCAGTACTGGCGATACCTCCACCTTCACCTGGCTACGCCCCCGGCGCACCAGGATCCTCAGCTCGTCTCGGCGATTATCCTGAAGCTCGGCTCGCACGTCTGGCAGTCGGGCGCTGAAAGTCTCTGCCAGTCGCTGCAGCGCCTCGCGGCAACGTCGTAGTGCTTCGTCACGGGGCTCCAGCGGCAGGTAGGCCAGGTCGATGTCGACCGATAGACGAGGTAATGGCTGCACGAAGAGGTTGATGGCCGTGCCGCCCTTGAGGGCGAAGCACGGCTCGTCATTGAGAAACGGCAGCAGCGAGACCAATAGCCTGACCTGTTCGTGGTAGCGAGCTTCAATCGGCATGCAGGAACGCCTCCGGCACCGTCACGTGATATTCCCTGTCTAGCTTGCCGCCCTGGCAGAGCTGCCGCTTACCTTTGCCGAGGTCCAGTCGACGAGGTTCCAGGCGACCGTACCACACATGCCCGGCGTGGCGAGCCAGCACCAGGAAGGCCCGCTTGGTTCTCACCGAACGGCATCCCTCCAGCAATGCCTGCAGCCGTCGCGGACGCAGCGTATTGAGCCCGCCGAAGGTATCCACCAGCTCACTGCTGAACAGCAGCTCATTCGGCGTCACGGCGATCCACTCCAGGACCGCTCGCTCGGGGGTCGATACCTGCAAGCTGAAGGCCCTGCCATCCGGCGCGTAGTCCGTGAAGCTGCCGGGAAGCTGCAACGGCAGGCCCTTTTCGGAGTGGAGCACCATCCGCCCTGTCCATTCGGCATCACTCAACCACCGGGGCAGCCGAACGGTTTCCTTGCCATACAGATGCGTTGTGCTCTCCCCCATGGGCAGATAGTGGGCAAAGCCATGCAGTGCCAGGGCCGTCTGGCCACCCGGCCAAAGCGGTGGTAAGCCCGTGTCGTCGCTCGTCTGCAGGGCGAAGACAGCGCTCTCCCAGGTAAGAGGCTCCCCCGCTTGGCAGTAGGCGCCGTGCCCCACGCGTTGCAGCCAGCCACTACTGGCCAGCTTACGTGCCTGATCTGAAGTGACGCCGTGTGACGCCAGCCAGGCGGTCGTCACGACGGCACCATATGGGATCTTGTGCAGCAGCTGGTTTATTTTCACGTAAGAAAGCGGCCAAAAATTCCGTCATCAGAGTGAAGAATAAACCACATTGGTTTATCTTCAAACCCAAAATCGCCATTAATGGCCGCTTTTAGAGCAGAATTTAAACCGATAGCTGAATCTCCGACCTTGATTGAGCCTGAATTCAGCGAGAGGAAGCTTGAGGGACGAAGCCAGGCTGAGAAGGCCGCTGCAGAGGACAAAGCGGCCACACGTCACGTCAATCCTGATAGTGCGTGTACTTTTTCGCACTTCCCTTCACTTGGTCGGCGGGATATTTCTCCGCATTCTTCTCCATCTTCGCCCGGCAAGCCGCTTCGATATCCACGTCCAACTTGCCCGCCAGCCGGATCAGGTAGAGCTGAACATCAGCAATTTCATCGCGCACGGCGGCTAGTTGCTGCTCATCCAGCTCCCTGGACTGCGCCTCGGTCAGCCACTGGAAGCACTCCTGCAGTTCAGCTGCCTCCACCGTCAGCGCCATGGCCAGGTTCTTGGGCGAGTGAAACTGGTCCCAGTCGCGCTCGGTGGCGAACTGGTCCATGGCGTCGCGGAGCTGCTTGAACGGATCTGACATCTAGTGCTCACCTGGTTCTGTGGTATCGGATAGCGGTGAGCATGCCTGCTCTGCCGCCCGCTATCCAGTCGGCATCGGCATAGGCGACCATCCGGCCGCCCACTCGTTCACAGCACGGAGAGGAATTCACCGATGACCTTCAGGTCCTCAAGCTCGTCCTCGAGCACGATGTCCTTGTAGCCGAAGGCGTTGGTCTGGGGTTTTAGCACGATACGCTGGTTCACGAACTCACCGTACTCCTCGATCTTCTCGCTCTGATAGAGCTTGATCGTGAAGCTGCCACCATGGTCCGGGTCCTCGATGGCGCGATGCTGCACCACGACGACCTTGCCCTGCCGCGTGCCGCCGGGGTTGGCACGGAACAGGCACCAGGCGCCGTTGGGGATGCGCCGGTTCATCGACTCCCCCACTACCCGGCTGACGAACAGATCGGGGCTCGCACGCATGACGTCCGGCAGCTCGACCCAGTGCTCGGCGTCGGCGATCTGCATCTCGCTGAACTCACCGGCGGCGATGCTCAAGTCGTACACGGGCACATGGCGCTCGAACGGCGCGGCCTGATCACGCGTCACGATGGGAAGGTGCAAGCCATCCAGCGTCTCGGCCTCTTCAGCCAGATCGGTATGCTCGGTGGCTGCCTGTGAACGAGCGAAGGCCGCGAAGTACTCACGGGTCTCGGGGTCCGTGGCATAGACGTAACAACCCTTCTGGCCCCGCGTCATCAGCGTGCGATAGGTGTTCTTGATGATCTGGTCCGCCAGGGCACGGGCATGCTCTGGCTGCTCCTTGAGCAGTTTCTTGTAGCCATGCACCGAGCGGTCCTGCCCTGCCCGCTTGGCCGCGTCCGTCACCACGCGGCCGTCACGAATCACGAAGTCGTCCCCGATGATGACGCCGACGTAGTCGAATTCGAGCCCCTGACAGGTGTGGATGCAGCCGACCTGCTCTGCTGATCCATCGGCGATGGCCCACAGCATGCCGTCGTCATCGAGGTTCCACTGGGCCGCGAAGTCATGTTCGGGAAACACGATGTCCATGGCCTGCTTGTCCTTCTTGCTCGCCCAGGGCCAGCAGTAGCCCGCCACCATGCGTGCCTTGTTGGCCTTGCGGTTCTTATCGAGAATCGCCCGGCGCATGGCACTCGGGTCATCGAACACCTGGAAGTCGTAGTCGATGTCCTCCAGGTCGGTGTTGGCCGTGGTGCGAATCTGAAGGGCGTGATCGAGCCAGGCTAGATAGCCGTCTGAGCCGTTGCAGCGAAACTGCGACGCCAGCTCGAGCTCGTGAACATCGGCGCCGCACTCGGCCGCACGCCGCCGGATCTCCTCGACCGTACCGACGTCCTTCAGCGTTACGCGCTGCGCTTCATCGATGAAGAAGATCGAAAAGCGTGACGCGGCGATCACTTCCTTGATCTGGCTCTCCCCCAGGTTCTGATACATGCCGGACTTTTCGTTCAGCCGGTGCGCTTCATCGACGATCAGCGCATGGAAGGTATCCGGCTCGGCGTTGACGTAGCTGCCCGAGCCCTTGAACAGGTTGTCGATGTGCGTCTTCTTGCGCGTGCCGGTCAGCTTCTTCTTGAAGACCTCACGAGGGGCCGAGTTGCGCGAGACGTACTGTGTCATCATCTCGCGCTTCGTCAGCTCCACCAGCAGGTTGATGGCCACCACCGACTTGCCGGTACCCGGCCCGCCCTTGACGATCAGGCACTGCTTGTTGCCGCTGCCTGCGCGATGCGCAAGATCGATGGCGGTTTCATAAACCAGCTTCTGGTCGTCGATCATCAGGAACTCGGCGTTGCCCTGCATCATCGAGGACAGGGCATCCGCCAGGTTCTTGCTCGGCTTGATCACACCATGCTCGATGCGATACATGATGTTGTTGCTGTCGCCGTACTTGATGTGCTGGCTCAGAAACGCCGAGAGCTTCAAGGCATCCTGCGAGATGAAGACCGGGGCACGGCGCGTGTGGTGCTCGTAGAAGGGATCATTGATGGCGTTCCCCTGCTTCATGTTGTGCAAGTAGGCACAGGGCACCAGACGGATCGACTCGGAGCGTACTGTCTCGTTGTAGTCCTCGATTAGCGCGCCATAGGACCACGCCTGATACGACGGATGGTTGGTCTCGCGTACGCCGCCGCCCAGCTGGGTGCGAACGATGGCGTCCTTCTTCGTCACCTCGACGGACTGCCACTGTTTCAGTTCCACGATGACCGCCGCATCGTCCCGCTGGTGGTTCTTGCCGGTCAGGATGAAGTCCACGCGGCGATTGGTCAGCGGAATGTTGTACTCGATGGCCACTCCCGCCGATGCGGGAATGCCCTCGTCGAGCAGAACGCTCATCATGAAGCGCAGGGAGTTCTCCCACGACGCCACCTCGCTGCGCGGCGAGTTGCGGTTCAGCCTGCGTGCCACCTCGTTCTCGATGGCGTCGGTGATGACGTTGGCTCGTACATCGTCGATGAACTGCTGCTTGGTGGCGCTGTAGACCAACATACCCTCAAAACTCCCTTTTCAAACAGATAATTATGATTTTTCATAAGTGCATAAATTTGGTCATTATGCACGCTATTGTCTGCTATGACATCACCTGAAGCTCATGTGCCAGCCACAGTCGGTTCAAGGAGCCAACTGATCCATACTCGCTCAAGGCAGGCAACCGTACTGACATTTCCCTTACATGTAGGGTCCCGGATAAAAACTAAACCATAGGAGATATTCTCTGTTGTCAGTCAGGGTGCTTCTACAGAAATTCATCCGGGAGCAGGTTCATGGACATAAATCTGCATGAATAAGCAAGCAGCTCAGTTCTGGATTACTTCAGAAAGACAAATTTCTAGCTACTTCTCCAATTTCTCGTTGCAGCTCGTCTATTCTATTAACTAACCCTGGTACCCCGAGATGCTTTCCGTAGGCAGACTGGGAGCCATCAGCTAGCCACATTTTTAAAAGACCACCCATGCGGCCTAAATCACCATGAAGCTTTGCCAACCGTTCAAACACCTGTGCATCAACGGTACTTTTTGGAGCATAACCTAATCCTAATTCCCGCAAATAAGCAGGCACTTTAAAATCACACTTGGCTGCCGCCTGTGCAATCGCTTCTTTTTCATCAGGACTAACCCGGACCATGATATGCGCGGTTCTCTTTCTGGTTTCGTTACCCATGTCCTTTATCCTTTGC
The DNA here is from genome assembly GCF_023708045.1 of Halomonas sp. NCCP-2165. Taxonomy (NCBI): domain Bacteria; kingdom Pseudomonadati; phylum Pseudomonadota; class Gammaproteobacteria; order Oceanospirillales; family Halomonadaceae; genus Halomonas; species Halomonas sp. NCCP-2165. The sequence continues at coordinate 80,428 of NZ_BRCY01000008.1, read as the reverse complement.
TAATGCGGCGGTAGCCGCTGGCTGCGACAGCAACACCCTCGGAGAGCAGGATGCGTCGAGCCGACAGGCGAGTAAGTTGTGGGTATTTGCTAGATCGACGCTTGCGGCGGTATAGCAAATACACATCCTGCCCGCCTCCCTCGCTGCAACACGGCTACAACGATGCTCACTATGTCCACATCGAAACGCATAATCAATGCATTGCATAACCCCTGCACCATGTTCCATTGGTCATGCATCAAAATATTCAAACTGAGTAGTCGCCACTGTTTTACTGCACCAAAACACACATCTCAGGAATCATAATACACACAAAATGCGGCAAACTTCGCCAAACTTCTCTTTAAACAAAGCCGCCCTTGACAACGACACAAAAACCAATCAAAAAAATGAATCCAGGCAAACCAACACCACATCACACCTGTAGCCCAGGAATAATCGACATGGACCTGATCGAAGGTTTAAAGAAGAGGAGAGAAGAGAAGTCCAAAACGCATGGACGGTATGCTTTTCTCAAACACAAGGAGGAAATTAAGGAAGCATTAGACAATGGATACAACGCCATAGACATCTGGGAGCACCTTCACAAAAAAGGTGAGATGCCAATTAAATACAATCAATTCACTGTTTACATTAGGAAGCTAATCGGGAGTAGTGAGTCATGAGAAAACTTGCCACCGCACTAACCTTCATATTTCTCACCGCTCAATCCAGTCCAGCTGTATCAGGAGGAGGCGGATTCACCGGAGCGACTGAACCTACTCAGCTTCTCAACAATGCGGAGCTAATTGATGTTGCCATCAGCGAGGCTGAAAATCTTGCATATACCATCCGCCAATATGAAATCATGTACGAAAATTTTCTCAGCCTCCCTGAGCATATCAAGCAACAGGCACTTTCCGATCTTCAAGATCTTGCTGACATCGTCGCCACCGGCCGAGCCATTGCCTACAGCTCAGGCCAGGTAGATGAAGACTACCAGCGAGAATATAGAGATTTCGACTATTACGCCCAAAACAACCAAGGGAGCCATGAGGACTATGCGGTCCGTTACAGGGAGTGGTCACAGACGAACCACGATAGCGTGCGGGGCGCTCTTCGAGCGGCTGGCCTGCAGGCCGCACAATTTTCGCGTGAGGACTCCGCATTAAGGGCGATTGAACAACAAATAGAAAGCGCTAGAGGCGAAAGGCAGTTACTGGAAGCCGGTGGTGCGATCGCCTCACTGCAAGTGGAGCAACTTCAGAAGCTTCGGCAACTTCAGATGGCGCAAATTCAGCTTCAGGCCTCGCATGTAGGCGGACAGGTAGATCGTCAGGCGGAAGACGACTCGGCCTGGCATCGCGCCACTGCGCCACGCGACAACGACCCCGATAGTCAACAGCCTATCCACGCCGGCGATCTATTTTGAGGAGTGAATGATGAGCTTCAATACCAAGACTCTGGTTGTCATTGCTGGCCTAGTAGCGAGCATCGCCACCGCCGCGGCTTTATGGAAATTCGACAAGGCCGAAGAAGATGCCGCTTGGGAGCGCGCCACTATACCGCGTGACAACGCCCCTTCCGCTCAAAGACCAATCACTGAAGATGACCTATTCGGCTCAGGAGATGGGAGTAACGAGCGATGAAACCTTGGTTGTATCTAGTCATTCCTGCTGCTCTGCTACTGCTCTGTGGGCCAGTTGCTGCCGCCGATGGGGACATAATCCGTGAGCTTCAGCAAGGATTCCGAGACTCAGTGGCACTGTGGTATGCCCCTTTGCAGCAAGTGGCGACCTGGTTGCTGCTCTCTCTTGCCGTAATTTCCTATACCTGGTCAGCAAGCCAGATGGTACTGCGAAATGCTGACTTGGGTGAATTCGTGGCGGAGTTCGTCCGGCTAGTGATCTTCACCGGATTCTTCCTGTTCCTGATACAAGGAGGTCAACAGTTGGCCGAGACCATGATCAGGGGCTGGATCTGGATAGGTGGCCAGGCTACCAGCACCAATCTGAGCCTGAGTGTTCCGGAGATCCTAGAGCGCGGGTTTACCCTTGGGGGCGATGTTATTTCGGCAGGCAGTGGCCTAAGCCGGATTGCTTACACCATCCTGGCGCTCCCCGTTGTGATCCTGTACACGCTGATTGCCGCCTATGCTTTCTTCGTGCTGGCTGAAATGTACGTGGTCACGGCAGCGGGGATCGTTCTTCTTGGTTTTGGCGGTTCGCAGTGGACGGTGGATTACGCCAAAAAGTACATCACCTACACCATCAGCATCGGTGCCAAGCTCTATATCATGTTCCTGGTTATCGGCGCAGGTGAACAATTCATTCACCAGTGGGCGGTAAATCAGGATCACGAGTCGTTCCGGGCCATTCTCGCCATTATCGGTGTGCTGTTGATGATGGCTATTCTGGTAAAGATGATTCCAGATGCGGTGCAGGGAATCATCAACGGGGCTTCTCTCGGTAGTGCAACGCCGTCAGTAGGTGGCATGGCAAGGGCTGCCGGGTCTGTAGCGGTAGGTGCTGCTGTAGGCGCTGCGGGCGGCGCTATGGCCGTGCGTGAAGCCTCCAAGCTGGCCGGTGAACAGCTCGGTGGCGGTGGAGCGCTCGCCTCGGCGGCAACTCCAGGTGGTGGGTCGCCCGGTGGCAGTTCCTTCCTGGGCGTTCCAGCTGGTGGTTCGCCAGGCGGTGGTAGCTCGCCAAGTGGTGGAACAGGGCCTCTTCCCATGCCGGGCACCGCCTCGTCATCGGGCGGTGCCGCTTTGGGTGCTGGGCGCATGGCTCACGCTGGACAGACCATGAAGAACCTGACAAAGGCAGCAGGTGAAACCATGGGTGGCAAGATCATGGGTGACTACAACGCCAGTCACGGCTCCTTCGGCGGTTCTATGGCGCAGAAGCTCCGGGCTGAACGGCTCGGTATGGCGGAAGGCGGCAGCGAGTCTTCCCATACGGCTGGCCAGCAGAGCAGCGGCCAGTCCGATGGCCTGAAGGGGACTATCCGTGGGGCACCGACTCCCAACGAAGACGACACGCATAATCAGACCCCCCAAGCTACGCATAATCGGACCCTCTCCGAGCCGGCAGCCAGCGCGGCTGTCGGCTCGGAGGTACCTTATCGATCACCCGCTGGGAGCCATAACGATGAACAATAAACGTCCGCAAGCCCCTCTCTGGTATCTCGCCGCATGGCTGGCAGTCGCATTGCTGCTGGTTGGGCTCGCGGTTAGCGGTTCCTGGGTGGCCTGGCTATCGTTGCCCGTGTGCTATCCCGTCATCATGAAAGCCATCTCATGGCGTCCAGGGCCTCAGGGTAAGCGCAGTCACATCGACGCCTGAACGCAACGAGTGAATCATTCCGTCATCGTGGGAGGGTACGCATAATCGGACCCCCCTACGCATAATCGGCCCCCCCCCCGCCTGTACGGGGGCTCTCTCTGCCGGGCGCTGCCCGGCGTTAAACGCCAAAATGGGAATATGCTCGCCTTTGCGTCGGAATCAGACCGGCTCCAACCCGCCAATAATAATAAGAATAATAATATTATTATTATGGTTACTGGCGCGATTTCCCATGCCGCATTGCTGTCAGCTGGATAAAACAAGTAGCGGGATTATGCACAGGCCGGGGTGCGCCCTTCCTTATTTGGCGTTCAACCATCGGCCGTAGGCCGAACGAAAAAGCCTGAAGGCTTTTTCGCCAAAGGTGTAACCACCCGCATCCAGCGGGTGGTTACACCGCCTGGATATCCTGGATATCCTGAATATCCTGCTGAAAACCCGAAAATTCGGGCCGCTGTGGCACGCTTTCGGGCCGGTGTGACACGCTATCGGGCCGCTGTGGCATGCTATCGGGCCGGTGTGACACGCCTTACCCTACTCGTGGCATCTATCTCGATGCCGATTTCGGTCAACCCGCCGGCATCCTCTTTTACTCTCCGCCGATAGTTGCGCACCTTCATGCTGCTCACAGCAATACCGCATACGGCCCGAATCAGCGTGTCCAGGTACCAGCCGCCCACTGGATCGTTTTTGTGGGTGAGTACATGCCGAGCAACCGCCTGGCTTATGCCATACTGCAACCTGGCAATCGGTGCCGGCGGGTAGTACAGGGACAAGTCTCTCTCCATCAGCATGACCAGGGCGATGCCCAGCCGGACACGCCACAAATGCCGCTCACCGCCCGTGAGGGGGTCGCGGCGGGTCATGGATGACGGAATAACGTGATCGATCAGACCCCCGATGATGCTGTCACCACTCTGCTCCAGCTCTGGCGTCACGATTTCTACCGTGGCAGCTCGCAAATCTCTGAGCAGCTTCTTGATGCGATCGTGGCTGTACTGGCGATCTGATAGTGTCCGGCGCAGTTTGGCCGGATCAACCAGCAGCTCGACGCCACCATCTGAGATTTCGCGCCGCCGTTCGGCAACATAGAGTAAGGACTCCACGATATCGGCGTGACGTTGCCCAAGCCTGCCGGTGACTCGGCATCGACCAAAGTCGGTTTCCATCCACTGTCCCGCTCGTTCCTGGGGACGCTGGCTAGGCTGATAGATCATTACTCTGGCCTGCAATACCGTGCTGGTCGGGGCAACGCGGTTACCAGTCATCATCGCCGCCCCTTGCTACGGCCTTGAGATTCGTAGGCGCGGGACGTTTTTGCCGCTCAAGTACAGCAGGTTTGAGGATGCCGCCTTCATGCCGCCTGAACCAACGCTCCTGGAAAGGCGCGCCATAGTTCGCCTTGCTGACGCCATAGCGAACGAAGTACCCACGCTGACCTCCATCAACGCCCCATTCATTGGCCTCGGCTTGGGTCATACCGGACAGATAAGATTGCCACCGGATATTATCGACCAGCACCGATGAACCACGGCTAGCCTGCTGCTGGTCACCGGTGCCCATCATTGCTGCGCCCTTATTGGAATGATGCAAAAACACGATGGAACAGCCAGTATCGGCGGCTATTGCCTCCATGCGGCCAATGACCTGGGCCATGGGACCGCTGGCGTTCTCATCCTCGATATGGAAACGGCGCAGGGTATCCAAGACCATCAGACGCCGTCCCTCAGCCGCCCGCTTGAGGCCATCGAACCAGTCAAAAGCCATGATGTTGGGACATTTTCCGATCAGTGGCTCGATCAGCAGGTGATCAGCCACAGTCTGCCTCTGCGCGGATGTAAGCTGCGCACCAAGGGCATGTAACCGGTGATGGATAGCCGCGGGTGGATCTTCGGCGGGCAAATAGATTACCTGCCCCGTGGGCAACTCACCCACTTCCAGCAGATCAGGACCGCCGGCAATCTGTGCACTCAGCTGAAGAATTAGCATGGATTTACCGGCTCCACCAGGCGATACAAGTGCACCTACGGTTCCTGCAACCATGTTAGGAAGGACGTAATCAACCGGCGGTGGCGGCTCAGTGAAGGCCTCAATGAGGTCAATGGCCATTTTTCACCCCCGATCACCGCAGAGCCGATCACTATTCAACAGCTCGGCTATCTGTGAAGCCCGGAAATAGACACGGCGGCCTATCTTCAGCTTTGCTTTATTGATCTCCTCCGTATAAGGCTGCCGTGACTGTAGAGCGATCCTTAGCCCATCGGGGCTTCGGTGCAGAAGGTCGGCCAGCTGAGGCATCGTCAAAAGCGGGCCATACTTGTTCAGAAGCGACTCTTCCAAGCTAAGCTTCGTATCTTTCATGTTACGCACCCCTTCTTTCGGTAGACATCCTCAGCCTAATGTGGGATCGTGCGCATGACAGATCTATTTTATGACAAAAAGGTTGATAGCTGTATGGCTACCTCCAGCTCGCCAATTCACAAGCCCTTAGCAGTCGAGGGTTGTTCCCCAGAAATGGCTGCTGCCATAGAGGCTTTTAGCGCTTCAATTACACCTTCCCATACTCTTCGCTCAAGGCGCTACAGCCTATTATCCTTGGTTGCCAAACACTTCGATGACGCGGCAAGTATATCAATCAGGCGCACGCTTCCTGGTTTTAACCAGGAAAAGTCCTTTTCACAGCATGTGAAGCACACTGGCTGCAATAATTTAATCAAGACGTTCAAGCTGCTTTCTCGACAAGCCGGACTGACCCCAAAGGATCAAGCCGACATCGACTGCTTGATGGAGGTTCTCTTCTTTATTAAGAGTCGTACACCATCCGAGTCCATAGCGGCTGAAATAAACCTTATCGAAAATCCTTTCTGCGAACTTTGTTGGCGTTTCACCATTGCTTATGACCGCTATTCAAATGGCGAAGAAGCCGAGATGAGGAACGCAAGGTATTGCGAATTTCATAATCAAAGTTCCAACCCCTCCGCCTATCGTAATGACCACCGATACCGGAAAGATTTCGAGGAGTGGCTTATCGCACTGGGTGGAGAGAAGGAGCTTAATTTATCATCCGATCTAAAACATCAGGAAGCCATACGCAAGAAGGCTTACGCACTCGCACATGCCAAGCTCACCGAAAGAAGAGTCAAGATACTCAAGCTTTATGCGGCTGGTTTTTCGCAGAAAAAAATAGCAGACCAGCTTGGCATTTCTCCCCAGGCTGTCTCTAAATCACTATTTAAGCTTCGAGGGTACTTTACAACTTGGGGAGGGGTCGCCTTGGAGGAGGCTGCCAAGGCACCAAAGCCAAAGTAGAAATTCTCTACCGGACACTTCCCCCTGAGAGTAAAGCCATTTATTCGCCTGCATCTCGGGATTAAGACTTTGGCCGCATAATGTCATGTTATGGATACATAGCCTGAATTCGCTTTTCAGCTATGGGATGCCCCGCCAGAATGCCCGAACACCAACACACAACAAATGGGTATCGTATGAGCAATATTGACTGGATGATGATAGCCCTGTACTTCGTGCTGATGATCGGCATCGGGGTATACAGTGCTGTCAGGGTCAAGAACAGCGAGGATTTCGCTGTCGCGGGCAACAAGATCATCTGGCCCGTCCTGTTTGCCACGCTCTCGGCCTCCTTCCTGGGCGGTGGCTCCAGCCTAGGCCGGGCCGGACAGACCTTCAACGACGGTTACGTCTTCCTCTTCGCCGCCTCCGGCTTTGCTATCCAGACCTTCCTGTCAGGCTGGTTAATTGCCCCGCGGCTAAAGCGCTATCCCGGCGCCCAGACCCTGGGCGATATCATGGAAGCGCATTACGGCGGTAGCGCCCGGCTGATCAGTGCGATCTTCTCGCTGATCTTCTGCGTCGGCATTCTGGGCGCCCAGGCACTGGCCATTGGCACCATCTTTCAGGCCATCCTCGGCATCAGCATCACCACCGGCATTCTGCTCGGCATGGTCATCGTCATGTTGTACTCGGTGGCCGGCGGCATGTGGGCGGTCATCCAGACCGACGTGGTGCAGTTCCTGCTGCTTGGCGTCTTCCTGCCAGTCACCCTGATCCTGGGGCTGCAGCAAATCGGCGGTCCTGCCGAGCTCGCCGCGGCCCTGCCAGATGGCCACTTCAGTGTCATGGGCAGCTACGAAATCACCACCTTCGTGACCATCTTCATCGCCTTCATGCTGGGCGAGGCGCTGGTGCAACCCTATGCCCAGCGTGCCTTCTGTGCCCCGAACCCGAAGCACGCCCAGAAAGGCTACATGCTCTCTGGACTGTTCGGAATGATGTTCTTCACCGTGACAGCAACGCTGGGACTCGTGGCCGTCGTCATGTTCCCGGACATCGCCCCGGATCAGGCCTTGCCCACGCTGGTCAAGAACATCTTGCCTGTGGGTATCACGGGCCTGGTGCTGGCGGCGCTGCTGGCCGTGGTCATGTCGACCGCAGACTCCTACCTGAACTCGACGGCCGTGGTTTTCGTCCGCGACATCTACTCTCAGCACATCAACCGTGAGGCGACATCGAAGCAGCACCTGAAGATCGAGCGCTGGGTCAGCCTGCTGGTGGGCGTGGCGGCCACGCTGTTCGCCCTCACAGCCACCTCTATCGTGGATGCGCTGCTCATGAGCTATGCGCTGTGGGCACCCACCATGATCATTCCGCTGGTCGGCGCCGTGCTTTTCGACGTAATGAGCAAGCGCGCTGCACTTTCCGCCATCCTCCTCGGGGGCGCCACCACGGCCCTGTGGAACTGGGGTCCATTCCCGCTGCAGGAACTGACCGGGCTGACGCCGCTGCTCGCTGGCGTGTTCTTGAACCTGACCGTCTTCGTCCTGCTGGCCATCACCGATAAGCAGAGCACCAGCATTCACACCGTCCTGGAGGGCAAGTCATGAGTCTCTATTCCGCCGCCATCTATGGAGTGAGTGCTCTTTGCATCGTCACGTCGCTCTACATCGGCGTGGTCAGCCTGAAATTTTACATCGACGACGCCAAGAACTTGAAATGAACAGGAGCGATGGAGGAGCCAGGCTCCTCCATCGCTCTTTCAGGATGCCGAAGACATGGATTATCCAATCATTGTGGTAGGAGCGGGGGTCGTGGGCCTCAACACCGCGATCGCCCTCGCCAAGAAGGGCCACGATACATGCCTGGTGGACACCGGCGTGCCGGGTGCCGGTACGTCGTTCGGCAATGCCGGTATCATCGCCAACTATGCTGTCATGCCGCTGATCACTCCGAGCCTAAGGAAGAGCCTCGTGCCGATGGCGCTCGACCGCGACAGCCCGCTGTCCATTCAGTCGAGCTACGCGCTCACACTGGCGAAGTTCGGACGCTACTTCCTGCGTGCCACGCGGCAGCGCGAGTGGGAGGTGAGCGGCTATTCAATGGGCTCGCTGATGAAGGATGCCTGGCGCTGCTGGGGGGAGGTGCTCGAGGCCTCGGGTAGCCGTTCCCTGGTGAAGTCCTCGGGGGTCGTCGTTGCCTTCGAGAAGCCGGCATCGTTCCAGGAGTTCCTCGACATTGAGGTGCAGTACAAGCAGGCCTTCGACATTCCCTACATGATCCTCGAGGGCGATGAGGTGAGGGAAAAGGTCGGGGGCCTATGCAACTTGAACAGCGGCGGGGTCCTCTATCCCGATGCCCGTTTTGCCATAGATCCCTACGCTCTCAGTCGCCACCTGTTCGAGTACTACCTGTCCATTGGCGGCCAGTTCGAGGAGGCCCGCGTCGAGGCAGTCCGGGCCAAGGAGAAAGGCTATTCCCTCGTGCTGGAGAATGGCGAACGCACGGCGCAGCAGGTGGTACTGGCGACTGGCACCGCCACCCGGCCCCTGCTGAAGCGTCTCGGCATCGACCTGCCCATCGCCTCAGAGCGCGGCTATCATGCCATCGTGGATGAGCCAATCGAGATGGCGCGACCGGTCGGTCTCGCCAACCATGGGGTATTCGCCACGCCTATGCAGGATGGCGTTCGCATCGCTGGCTTGTCGGAGTTCGCACGGCATGACGCCGCAGCGAGCCGGCGGCGCATCGAGCAGCTCGATCGCATCGCTCGCCACCACTTCGGCGCGGGTATACGCGATCCTTGGGTCGGCTCGCGCACGACCACCCCAGACGGCGTCCCCTATGTCGGCGGGCTGCGCGCCCATCCGGGGCTCTGGGTCAACACGGGACACGGCCACCTGGGCCTGACCCTCGCCGCAGTCACCGCCCGGGCGCTTGCCGACGAGATGGAATCTGGCTTTAATGCCCTAAATCCTTTCTCGCCCCATCGGCACCTCTAGCCCCCGAGCCATGTTGAACCCACGGCAGCTATCCCTGTTCCAGTCGATCGCGCTCACCGGCAGCATCAGTGCGGCGGCACGGCAGTTGGGCATCTCGCAACCGGCCGCGAGCAACATGCTGGGCCGGCTGGAAGAGGCCGTCGGCCTCGTGCTCTTCAAGCGCCTGCAGGGGCAATTGGAGATCACGCCGGAAGGCTCCGCGCTGCTGGTGGAAGCTACGCATGCTCTGGACGTGCTGAAGAACCTGGAAACCCGTGTCGAGCAGATCGTCAGGCTCGAGCACGGGACCCTCACCGTCGGGGCGCTGGGCTGGGTATCGATGGGCATCCTGCCCTTCGTCGTTGCGGACTTCATGCGGGCGCACCCCGGTATCAAGGTCTCGCTTCAGACCCATGCCTCGACGAAGGTCGTCGACGCCGTTATCGCCGGCCATTTCGATATTGGCGTGGTCGAGACACCCTCGCCGACCCCGTCGCTGAGGATCTCCCCCTTCCATGTCGACCTGGTCGCCGTGTTGCCGGAGGAAAGCGACCTGATGGACGAGGATACCCTGACACCACAGCAACTGAGCGGCGTGCCACTCGTCACGCTGGACCGCGGACATGCGACCACACAACGCCTGGTGCAGACCTTCAACCTGGTGGGGGCAGAGTGCAATATCGTGGCCGAATCACACCTCTTCTCGCCTGCCTTGATCATGTGCCAGGAGGGCGTGGGTATCGCCATCGTGGCCGAGCACACCGCTAAACAGCATCATGTCGAATCTCACAGGATCAAGAAACTCTCCCCGCCGATCCCTTTCCCGGTGTCAGTGATCACCGCCAAGTACCGTCCGCGCTCCAGGGTGTCTCATGCCTTTGAAGACCTTCTTATGAGGCACATAGGCGCTTTATCCCAGTGAAAATATCGAGAGCCTCTCCTCATCAATAAGTACTAACCCTCTGCACCGAACCATTTGATCCAGCTAGAAGCTTTGCAGTCGGTCTAACTTCGACACAAGATCCTCAGCCCTCAGATGCGTATACCGCCTCAGCATCTGCATGGACTTGTGACCACTGATCGCGGCGACCTCCTGATCGGATAGACCCGCCTCAACTAGACGGCTGACGGCCTCATGGCGTAGATCGTGGAAGCGGAAGTCGTCGAGTCCGGCCTGCTTCTTCGCCTGGTTCCAGAGCTTGGTATAGGCGTAAGGACCGCGCTTGCCGTCCCTGCCAGGCTCACCAAAGAACACCAGATCACAGTCGAGCGGGCGCACTGGGTTATTCAGCGCTTGCTTGAATACCTCGGTAGCGGCCTGGGTCAGCGGCACCAGGCGAGCTTCGTTGTTTTTGGTGTCCGTGAGGCGCACCACGCGGCGTTTCACATCGACCTGGGAGCGAGTGAGGGTCAGGATCTCCGACGAGCGCATGCCCGTCTCCAGGGCGATTCTGGCGATCCAGGCCAGCATGGGGTTGCTGTGTTGCCGCAGCACGGCGAATAGCCGCTTCTCCTCGTCAGCGCTCAGGCGCCGGTCGCGCCCTTCCCCCGGGCTGGGCTTGCGGATGTTCTGGACAGGGTTGTAGGTCAGGCCGAGGCCCCATTCCTGGATGGCCACGGTGTAGAGATGGCCAAGCAGAGCGAGTTCCAGGCGCACGGTATTGCCGCTGATGGGCTGACCACGATGGCCGATGCTGTTCAGGCGGGTGTCACGGAAGTTGGCGATAAGCTCCGGCGTTAGGGCCGCTAGGGAATACTTGCCCAAGTGCTCAATCAGCGTGTTGGCCTTGTGGCGTTCGCTCTTCTGGGTGCTGGGCTTCTTGGTAGGGGTAACGTCGGCAAGATAGCGCTTGAGGGCGGCTTCAAGCGTCATGCGCTCCGAGGCACTGCGCTGGATATAGACGCCACGAACCATTTCATCTTCGGTGCGGCGTGCCCAGTCCTGAGCATCACGCTTGGTGCGGAAGGTCTTGGCGGTGGTGGGCCAGCCAGTCTTGCGGATAACCGCTTTCCAGCTACCAGAGGGGGTCTTGACGATGGTGGCCATGAAAGTCTCCAGGGGGCTGAAGGATCGGCACTGTACCGAAACTGTACCCTTGGACTATGGGACTCACCAGAGACGATTCGTAAGTTGCTGATTTCATTGGTGGGCCCAGCTGGACTCGAACCAGCGACCAAGGGATTATGAGTCCCCTGCTCTAACCAACTGAGCTATAGGCCCATCGCGGGAGGGGCGCTTGGCAGCGCGGGCGTATGATAGCGAATGCTGATTAGCGAGGCCAGCCCGGAGCGGGATGCGGGCCGGTTTCGTGGGGTGGCAGCACTTTCCGCGCTCCCGCGGGTCTGTGCTGGACGCGCCGATGGCGCCACCATCCGCGTCACCGTCGCCGAGCGCCTGGTACTCGATGGCCAGGCGCTGATGGCCAAACCGACCCTGCGCGGGGTGCTGTTGATGCTCGGCTACGAGCAGATCGGCGACGAGGTGCCGGTGAGCCTGGATGCCCTGCTGATCGACCGTTAGTCAGCCCCCTGGGACTCACCGACCTTTTCGACAGCGCCTTGCGGCCTTCGCCTTACTCCAGGTGCAGGATGGAGTACGGCGCTTCGCAGGCGTGGCGTTCGTCGCGCTCGTCGATGCTGCCCAGGGCATAGTCGCGGTCGTTGTCGTAGGCGACGAAGAGGCGCTCGCGGTCGAGCACCGCCAGGCCCTCGGCCTTGTGCTCGAACTCCAGGGGCAAGCCCACCGGGGTGGTGACCAGGCGCGGGGGCTCGCCGGTGCGAAAGGCCTCCAGGCCGATCTCCCAGAGGTAGCCGCCGATATGCGCCTCGCCGCCCCGCTCGACCTCGAAGCTGGTCAGCAGGTAGAGGCGCGCATGGTAGGGGTCATACTCCAGGCTGGAGAGGCCGCATTCGAAGCGCACGCCCTGGTGTTCGTGGGGCGTGAAGGCGTAGTGGTCGCGCAGTTCGTCGATAAACTCGAGGTTGCCGCCGTCGGTGAGTTGGTAGTGGGCGCCGATGATGCGGCTGACATAGTGGAAGTCGTCGTGGGCCGTGCCCTGCTCGCGCACGCCGAACAGCAGCAGGCCATCGCCATGCTCGCCGGGCACCGCGGCGAGCCCCTCGATCTTGTAGTAGGGAAAGCCGATGGCCGCGTCCAGCTTGCGCCGCAACTCCAGCGAGCCTTCGACCCCGTCACGCGGGTCGGGGTCCACCACCTGGGCATCGTCGGGCCGGCCCAGGGGCCAGATCAGCAGGTGATTGTAGTCGTTGAGGGCGTGACTCTCGTCATCGATGCGATCGAAGCCGGTGGTGGCCAGCACATGGCGACCATCGGTGGTCAGGGCCAGGTCCTCGTACTTGATCGCCTGCTTGAGCAAGGGGGCGGTGAAGTAGTCCAGCCGGCCGTCATCGGGTCCCTCTGGACGCAGGGGCAGGGCGAAGATGGCGGAGCGCGACTCGCCGGGGATCGGCTTGTCGCTGGCCATCACCAAGCGCTCGCCGTCGTAGAGCACCGCGGAAATCTCGGCATTGACGAGCCGCCCCCGGTCGTCGCGCAGGCCGGCGGGAAAGCAGTGAATGGTACCTTGCTGAACGATACGGGCATGGGCCATGGAAGACTCCGCATTGGTGGCTGGCACGCCTAGCCTAGTACAGCCAGCGACCGTGAAGCGACCGGGCCAGGCGCCTTGGCGCGCCCTCCTGATGACGTCCGGCACCGCCATAACAAAAATCAAATAAGAATACCTATCATTGAGTTTTTGCTTGAGATTGGTATTCTTCGACAGCTTACGAATTCGTCTCCGGGACACAGGGTCCCGGCCCCGTCGACAGGATCCCCCATGACGATGCTCTCCAATCCCCTCGAGACCACCACCCTCACCTGGTCGCTGGAGTACTGAGGTCGCCATGCCCAGTCCCCTGGAGGCGCTCTACGCCGGCTCCATGGCCGCCCTGGTGTCACCGGGGCTGGGCGAGCCGCCGCCCTCCGCCCTGGCCGCTCGGGAGCTGCTCGAGCCCGGGCACCTGGCGGCCCGGCTGGATCACTTCTCCCACCAATACGACCGGGGCGACCGGCGCGCGGTGGCCTCGCTCTGGTCGAAGTGGCATCTCAGCGCGGTGATCTCGGCGGGGCTGGCCGCCAACTTGCTGCTGGAGCGCGACCTGCCCCTGGGGCTCGACGAGCTGCACCTGGAGCTCGCCCCCGAGGGTCAGACCCGGCGCCTGTGGCTGGCCCATGACGGTAGCCCCCTGGCCACCCAGGATCCCTTCGAGCGCTTTTCGACGCTGATCGATGCTCACCTCACGCCGCTGATCGCCACCCTGGCCGCCCACTCCGGCGCCTCCCCCAAGGTGTTCTGGAGCAACGCCGGCAACTACTTCGAGTACTTCGCCGAGGCCCTGGAGGCGCACCCCATGGCCAGCCCCGGGGCGGCCGAGCCGGCCCGGGAGCTGCTGGCGGCCCGCCAGCTGCCGGACGGGCGCCGCAACCCGCTCTATCAGCCGGTGCGCTACCTGGCCGACGCCGCCGACGGCGAGCCCGAGCGGCGCCGCCGCCTGTGCTGCATCCGCTACCTGATCCCCGAGCTCGGCTACTGCGGCAACTGCCCGCTGGAGCGCGGCAACGCGCGCCGCTAAGCGGAGGAGGACGAGGCCATGACGACGACCCGCCGCCATACCGTCGCGGATTTTCTCGGCTACGGTCGCCGCTACCGCATCGACTACCGATTCCCGGCGGCGCCCCGCCAGCCGGAACGCGCCGCCCGGTTGCCCATCGCCCAGGGGCGGGTGGAGACCCTCGCCCTGACGGCGGGGGCCGAGCTGGTGCTCTCCGACCTGGAGGTGGTTCAGCCCTATGCGTCCCGCTCCCGGGGCCAGGCGGCGCTGCTGATCGTGGTGGTGATGGAGGGCCGGGTGCGCCTGGGCACCCTGGAGGCGGAGCGCTGGCTGACCGCCGGGGAGGCCTTTACCCTGCGCCTCGACGAGCGGCAGATCCTCAGCGCCCACCAGCCCGCCAGCCAGCGCCTGCGCACCCTGAGCCTGGCCCTGGACGAGGCGGCCATGCACCAGTGGTGCGGCGAGGCCCTGCCGACCCAGGCACCCCGCGCCTGGTCGCTGCCCAACGCCCTGAGCCTGACCCTGGAGCAGGGCTATCGCTGCGAGCTGACCGGCCAGCCCCGGCGGCTGCTGTTCCAGGGGCTGGCGCTGCAGCTGCTGGCCCGGGGCCTGGCGCCCCCCGTCCGGGACACGCCCCAGGCGACGGCCCCCACGGCCTCGCCCGGCCGGCGTCTGGAGGCGGTGCGCCGCTGGCTCGAGGAGGCCCCGGAAGAGGAGCATCGCCTGGAGGCCCTGGCGGCGCGCGCCGCCATGAGCCCCAGCACATTGGTGCGCCGCTTCAAGGCCGCCTACGGCTGCTCGCCCATCGACTACCTGCGCCGCCGGCGCCTGGCCCGGGCCCGGGAGCTGCTGCTCGGCGGGCATAGCGTCCAGCAGGCCGCCCACCTGAGCGGCTACCGCCATGCCAGCAATTTCATCACCGCCTTCCGCCGCGTCTATGGCGTGTCGCCGGGCAGCCTGGCGAGTTCCCGCCACTGGGACAGGCTGACGCCCACCCATAACCGCTTGCATGGGGCGCATAACTCACCGGGGTAAAAAAGTGGAACAATTCTCACTTTCAAAGCAACCAGCCCGAGAGTGATCCATGCCCCCTCTGCATCGCCTGACGCTCGCCGTCGCCCTGGCCTCCGCCCCGCTGTCCACGCCGCTGCTCGCCGATGAGCCTCAGCAGGCCCTGGAGACCCTGACGGTCACCGCCAGCGCCGCCACCAAGACCGAGACGCCCTTTATCGAGACGCCCCAGGCGATCTCGCTGGTCGAACGGGAGGAGTGGGAAACCCGCGGCGCCGAGAGCGTCCAGCGCGCCGCCGACTATACCCCCGGCGTCTTCACCAACCAGATCGGCGCCTCCAACCGCTACGACTACCTGGTGCTGCGTGGCTTCGCCGACGGCAGCATCAACAACACCTTCCTCGACGGCCTCAAGGTGATGAGCGACGGCGGCTCCTTCAGCTCTCTGGTGATCGATCCCTGGTTTTTGGAGCGCTTCGAGGTGGTCAAGGGCCCCGCCTCGGTGCTCTATGGCCGCGCCTCCCCCGGCGGCCTGGTGGCCCAGACCAGCCGCCGCCCGGAATTCGAGTCCGGCGGCGAGCTGCGCCTGCGCCTGGGCAACAACGCCCAGCGCGGCGCCGTCTTCGACGTCACCGGCCCGCTGGACGCCGAGCGCCGCCTGGCCTTCCGCCTCACCGGCCTGGCGGATGCCGCCGACACCCAGTTCGGCCCGGTGGAGGAGGAACGCTATGCCTTCGCCCCACAGCTCACCTGGGACATCGGTGATGCCACCAGCCTGACCCTGCACGCCTACCTGCACCGCGACCCGGAGGGCGGCTCCCATTCCGGCCTGCCCTTCGAGGGCACGGTGGTGGACCGCAACGGCCGGCGCATCTCCAACAACTTCTTCGAGGGCGAGGAGGCCTTCGAGAAGTTCGAGCGCGACCAGACCCTGGTCGGCTACGAGTTCGAGCATCGCTTCAGCGACGCCCTGAGCGCCCGCCAGCGGCTGCGCCACACCGAGACCGAGGTGGAACTGGCCCAGGTCTACGCCTTCGGATGGGCCTCGCCCACCGAGCTCAACCGCTACTTCTCCGGCGGCGACGAGTCCCTCGATGCCCTGACCGTGGATAACCAGCTGGAGGCGCGCCTGGCCACCGGCGGCGTGGATCACACCCTGCTGCTGGGCCTGGACTACCAGCAGCGCGACAACGAGGTGCTCTGGACCTCGGCCATGTTCCCGCCCATCGACGCCTTCGATCCCCAGTACGGCGCCGGCCCCAGCATGATGTTCCCCGAGACGCGCCAGCACCGCGAGCTGGAGCAGACCGGCCTCTACCTGCAGGATCAGCTGACCTTCGGCAACTGGCACGCCAACCTCGGCCTGCGCCACGACTGGGTGGATATCAGCAACACCGATCCGCTGAGCGGCACGGCGAGCGAGCTGGATGACACCCAGGTCAGCGGTCGCGCCGGCCTGCTCTATGCGTTCGACAACGGCCTGGCGCCCTACGCCAGCTACTCCACCTCCTTCAGCCCCAACAGCACCACCGACCAGGACGGCGACCTGCTGGCCCCCACCGAGGGCGAACAAGTCGAGCTGGGACTGAAGTACCAGCCCCCGGGCACCCGCGACCGCTACAGCCTCGCGCTGTTCGATATCACCCAGGAGAACGTCTCCGCCAAGCTGCCCAACGAGACCTTCTATCGCGCCACCGGCGAGATCCGGTCCCGGGGCGTCGAGCTGGAGGCGCATCACCAGCTGACCGAGGCCCTCTCGGTGCAGGCCGCCTACGGCTACACCGACGTCACCCTGGAGCAGACCGGCGACGCCAACGAGGGCAACCACGACAACCAGGTGCCGCGTCACCAGCTGGCGGTCTGGGGCAACTACGCCGTCCAGTCCGGCGCCCTGGCCGGCCTGGACGCGGGGCTCGGCGTGCGCTATCACGCCGATATCCACGCCGACGACGCCAACACCGAGATGGTCCCGGACTACACCCTGGTCGACGCCACCCTGGGCTATGACCTGAGCCGCCTGGGCCTCGACGGCATGACCGCGCGCCTCAACGTCGGCAACCTGCTGGATGAGGAGTACGTGGCCTCCTGCTACGACCTGAACTTCTGCTACTTCGGCGCCGAGCGCAGCGTTACCGCGACCCTCGACTACCGCTTCTGAGTCGTGCCTGGCACACAAAACGGCGGCCCGAGGGCCGCCGTTATGCGTTTCGTGGGAAGCCCGCCGATGGCGTCAGAACACCGAGAGGGCATCCGCCTCGGCGCTGCCGGTCTGCACCCGCCACTGGGCGGCGTAGCGCCCCTCGGCGGCCAGCAGCTCGGCGTGGCTGCCCTGCTCCACCACCCGGCCGGCCTCGATCACGGCGATTCGATCGGCATGGACGATGGTCGAGAGGCGGTGGGCGATCATGATCACGGTGCGCCCGTGGGCGATCTTGCGCAGGGAGCGCTGGATGGCCGCCTCGGTCTCGTTGTCCACGGCACTGGTGGCCTCGTCCAGCACCAGGATCGGCGGGTCCTTGAGCAGCGCCCGGGCCAGCGACAGGCGCTGGCGCTGGCCGCCGGAGAGGCGCACGCCGCGCTCGCCCACCGGGGTGTCGAGCCCCCGGGGCAGGGTCCGGATAAACTCCCAGGCCTCGGCGACCTTGGCCGCCTCGATGATCTCGTCCTCCGCGGCGTCCGGCCTGCCGTAGGCGATATTGTCGCGAATCGAGCCCTCGAACAGGTAGACGTCCTGGCTGACCAGGCCGATGGCGCCGCGCAGGGAGGCCAGGCTCAGCGCCTCGATGGGCCGGTCGTCGATCAGCACCCGGCCGGCGGCGGGGTCGTAGAAGCGCAGCAGCAGCTTGATCAGGGTCGACTTGCCGGAACCGGTGGCCCCCACCAGCGCCAGGGTGTGCCCCGCCGGCACCGCCAGGTCGATGCCCTCCACGCCCACCTCGCTGTTGGCGTAGCGGAAGCTCACCCCCTCGAAGCGCACCGCGCCGCGTACCGGCGTCGGCAGCGCCGCCTCGCCGCTGTCCTTGACGGTGATCGGCACCGCCAGCAGGTCGAGGATGCGCCGGGTGCTGGCCATGGCCCGCTCGAAGAGGTCGATCACCTGGGCCAGGCCGGTCAGCGGCCACAGCAGGCGCTGGGTGAGGAACACCAGCACCCCGTAGGCGCCCACGTTGAGGTCGCCGCGCAGGGCCATCATGCCGCCCACGGTAAAAGTGGCCAGGAAGCCGGTGAGGATCGCCATGCGGATCACCGGAATAAAGGCCGAGCTGAGGCGGATGGCGCGGCGGTTGGCCTCCACATAGGCCTCGCTGGCCTGGCGCAGCCGCTCGGCCTCCCGGGCCTCGCTGGTGAAGCTCTTGATGGTGGCGATGCCCGCCAGGTTGTTGCTCAGGCGGCTGGCCAGGTCGCCCACCTTCTCGCGCACCTCGGCGTAGCGGGGCCCCGCCTTGCGCTGGAAGAAGAAGGCGCCCCAGATGATCAGCGGGATCGGCGTGAAGGCGAGCAGGGCGATCAGCGGCGAGAGCACGAAGAACACCGCGCCCACCGCCACCACGGTGACCCCCACCTGGATCATGGCGTTGGCGCCGCCATCCAGGAAGCGCTCCAGCTGGTTGACGTCGTCGTTCATGGTGGCGACGAGCTGCCCCGAGCTCTGCGACTCGAAGTAGGCCATGTCCAGGCGCTGGGCGTGCTCGTAGGCGTCCTGGCGCAGGTCGGCCTGCAGCCGCTGGGCCAGGTTGCGCCAGAGGATCTGGAAGAGGTACTCGAAGAGCGACTCGCCGGCCCAGATCACGAAGGTCAGCACCCCGAGCATCATGATCTGCTCCTGGGGGGTCTCGAAGCCGAGGCGCGCCACGAAACTGCGCTCCTGGTTGACCACCACGTCGATGGCCACCCCGATCAGGATCTCCGGGGCGATATCGAAGAGCTTGTTGATAATGGAGCAGGCGGTGGCCGCGACGATGCGACGGCGATAGCCCCGGGCATAGCGCAACAGGCGCCCCAGGGCATGCAAACTGGAGGTGTGGGACATGACGACTTCCTTTCTCGATAGCCCGCCAAGGGTAGAGGATTTCCCCCGGCGACACCACGCCAACATGATTGATAAAGCTTCTTGTTTGGCTTAACCTTCGCAACCGATATTGACTCGCCCCGCCGGGAGAATCGCCATGTTCGAGACCCGCGCCGCCACCTTCGAGGTGGACGGCAAGCGCCTGCTCCAGCCCACCGAGCTGTGCCTCGAGGAGGGGAAGGTGCATGGCCTGATCGGCCATAACGGCTCCGGCAAGTCGACCCTGCTCAAGCTGCTGGCCCGCCAGCAGCCGGCGAGCGGCGGCGAGGTGCGCCTCGACGGCCGGCCCCTCGCCGCCTGGGGTCAGCGCGAGTTCGCCCGCCGGGTCGCCTACCTGCCCCAGCACCTGCCCACCACCGACAGCCTCACCGGGCGCGAGCTGGTGGCCTTCGGCCGCTACCCCTGGCACGGCCTGCTGGGCCGCCACGGTGCCGAGGACGAGGCCGCCATCGAGCGCGCCCTGGCGCTGACCCATACCGAGCGCTTCGCCGACCGCCTGGTGGACACCCTCTCCGGCGGCGAGCGCCAGCGCCTCTGGCTGGCCATGCTGCTGGCCCAGGGCAGCGGCTTCCTGCTCCTCGACGAGCCCCTGGCGGCCCTGGATATCGCCCACCAGGTGGAGGTGCTGGCGCTGATCCGCCGCCTCTGCGGCGAGCTGGGCCTGGGGGTGATCATCGTCCTCCACGACATCAACCTGGCGGCCCGCTACTGCGACCGCCTGGTGGCCCTGCACGGCGGCCGCCTGCTGGCCGAAGGCGAGCCCGCCGCGCTGATGAACGACGCCACCCTGGAGGCGATCTACGGCCTGCCGCTGCGGGTGGTACCCCACCCCAGCGGGGCCCACCCCATGGCGGTGGTGCCCTAGGTCATGCGCCGAGTCCGCCACCTGGCGCGCCTGGTCGTCCTGACCCTGCTGCTCGCCACACCCTTCGCCCCCGCGCTCGCTCGAGAGGCAGGCGACTCGCCCCGCCTGGCCAGCCTCGACTGGACCCTGGCCGAGACCCTGGTGGCCCTGGGGCATCCGCCCATCGCCCTGGGCCAGGTACCGGCCTATCACGCCTGGGTGGGCGAGCCGGCGCTGCCCGACTCGGTGATCGACCTGGGTCTGCGCAGCCAGCCCAACCTGGAGCGGCTGGCCGCCCTGGCCCCGGAGCGCATCCTGATCTCGCCGATGTTCGCCAACCTGAGGCCGCGCCTCGAGCGCATCGCCCCGGTCAGCGAACTGACCCTCTACGCCCCCGGCGAGGCCACCTGGCCGCAGCTGCTGGCCCTGACCCGGGAACTGGCGGCGCGGGTCGAGGATCCCGCCGCCGGCGAGGCGCTGATCGAGGCCAGCGAGGCGCGCCTGGCCGAGCTGCGCGAGCGCCTGCCCGAGACCAATGAACCGCTGCTGATCGTGCAATTCATGGATGCCCGCCATGTGCGGGTATTCGGCGCCAATGGCCTCTACCAGGCGGTGCTGGAGCGCCTGGGGCTGGAGAACGCCTGGACGCGCCCCACCAATGCCTGGGGCTTCAGCCTGGCGAGCCTGGAGGCGCTGGCCGCCCTCGAGGCGCGCCTGGTGGTGGTGGAGCCCTACCCCCGGGGCGTCGAGGCGCGGCTCGCCGACAGCGGCCTCTGGCAGCACCAGTCAAGCGTTAGCGCCGAGCGGGTGATCACCCTGCCGCCGGTGTGGAGCTTCGGCGCCCTGCCCTCGGCGGTGAGGTTCGCCGAGCTCCTGGTCAGTGCCCTGGAGGCCCAACCATGACCCCCTCTTCGACCCTCGTTCATCGCGCCACTGGTGCTCGCCTGGTTCCCTGGCTGGGACTGGCCCTGCTCGGCCTGCTGATGCTGGGCCTGGCCCTGGTGACCGTCGCCGAGCGAGGCGGCGCCGCCGCGGCCTGGCGGGCGCTGTTCGCGGTCACGCCAAACGATACCGCCAGCCTGGTGCTGCACTACGCCTGGTGGCCGCGCCTGGCCATGGCGCTGCTGGCCGGCGGCGGCCTGGCCCTGGCCGGGGTGCTGATGCAACAGGTGCTGCGCAATCCCCTGGCCGCCCCCACCACCCTGGGGGTGGCCAGCGGCGCCAACCTGGCGCTGATGGCCGCCTCGCTGATGGCCCCAGGCCTACTGGTGCTGGGCCGGGAATGGGTGGCCCTGGCCGGTGGCGCCCTGGCCATGGGGCTAGTCATGGCCCTGGCCTGGCGCCGCCGCCTGGCGCCGCTGGTGGTGGTGCTGGCGGGCCTGGTGGTCAACCTCTACGTCGGCGCCCTGGCCCTGGTGCTGCTGCTCTTCCACCAGGAGGAGCTCAAGGGACTGCTGATCTGGGGCGCCGGCGCCCTGGCCCAGGACGGCTGGGGCGATGCCGCCTTCCTGGCCCCGCGCCTGGCCCTGGGCCTGCTGGCCGCCCTGGCGCTGCTGCGCCCACTGCGCCTGCTGGAGCTGGACGACGCCAGCGCCACCAGCCTGGGGGTCTCCCTCAAGCACCTGCGCCTGGCCGCCCTGGGACTGGCCATCTTCCTCACCGCCAGCGTGGTCAGCGTGGTGGGCATCGTCGGCTTTATCGGCCTGGCGGCGCCCAACCTGGTGCGCCTGGCCGGGGTCCGCGGCCTGGCCGCCCGGCTGCTGGCCGCCACCCTGCTCGGCGCCCTGCTGCTGGCCACCACCGACTTGCTGCTGCAGGGCGCCGGGCCCTGGCTACCGACCCTGATTCCCACCGGCGCCGCCACCGCCGCCCTCGGCGCGCCCCTGCTGCTGTGGCTGATCCCGCGACTGCGCCTCGGCGACAACGCCCCGCCCACGGCCGCGCCGGGCCTCGGCCCCCGCCATCCCGCCCCGGCGCGGCTGGCCGGCGGGCTCGCCCTGGCGCTGGGCATCGCCCTGGTGGTCGCCCTGTGCTGGGGCCAGGGCGCCCAGGGCTGGCAGTGGCTGACCCGCTGGGACGTGCTGGAGTGGCGCCTGCCGCGGCTGGCAGCGGCCGCCGCCAGCGGCGTGCTGCTGGCCCTGGCCGGCACCCTGCTGCAACGGCTGACCGCCAATCCCATGGCCAGCCCCGAGCTGCTGGGCATCAGTGGCGGTAGCGCCATGGCGCTGATGGCGGCGATCTTCCTGCTGCCGGCGCCGGGCAACCTGGCCCTGGTGGCGGCGGGCACCCTGGGGGCCCTGGCCAGCCTGGCGGTGCTGGTGGGCATCAACCGCCGTAGCGGCCTGCGCCCGGAGCGGCTGCTGCTCACCGGGGTGGCCATCACCGCCCTCTTCGATGCGGTGCGCGCCATGGTGCTGGCCGGCGGCGACCCCCGCGGCCAGCTGATCCTGGCCTGGCTCTCCGGCTCCACCTATTACGTCGATGCGGGCAGCGCCCTGGTGGTATCGCTCCTGGCCCTGCTCCTCGGCCTGGCGACCCTGCCCTTCGCCCGCTGGCTGGATATCCTGCCGCTGGGTGCGGCCAGCAGCCAGGCCCTGGGCATCCGCCTCAACCGGGCTCGGCTGGCGCTGCTGCTGCTGGTGGCGCTGCTCACCGCCTGCGCCACCCTGGTGGTAGGGCCGCTCTCCTTCGTCGGCCTGCTGGCCCCGCACCTGGCGCGCCTGCTGGGCTTCGCCCGGGCCCGCGGCCAGCTCGTCGGCGCCGCCCTGCTGGGCGCCCTGCTGATGGTGCTGGCGGACTGGCTGGGTCGCCAGCTGCTGTTCCCCGACGAGATCCCCGCCGGCATCGTCGCCTCGCTGATCGGCGGCAGCTACTTTATCTGGCGACTGCGCCGGCTCTAGGCCGCCTTCCCCCTCGCCCCGCCCCATCGTCTGGAATCGCTCGCCGGGCCATCGCCCGGCCCCCGCTTCAGTGACGCCACACCGGCGACATCGAAATTCGTCTCAAGTTCTGTTGTTTACAAAAATAACAAGCATTATCATTTGCATTAGTCGCCGAGCCCTCCCGTCTCGTCGACAGCTCCCATGCAGAAACCACCAACAAGAGACACCCATGACTCCCCGCACTCCCGCTTTCGCTCCGCATCCCCTGCGCCTGGCGCTGCGCCGGGCCCTGGGCCTTGCCCTGCTCCTGCCGGCCGGCCCGCTGCTCGCCGAGGAAGCCGATATCACCCTGGACGCCGTTACCGTGGAGGCCGAGGCGATCGCCGCGGTCACCGAGGGCAGCGAGCGCTACCAGGCCCCCGCTACCGCCGCGTCGATGGGCCTCTCCCTGACGCCCCGGGAGACGCCCCAGTCGGTGTCGGTAGTGACCCGGGCGCAGATCGACGACTTCAACCTGGACAGCGTCAACGACGTCCTGGAGAGCACCCCCGGCATCACCGTGGAGCGGGTCGAGACCGACCGCACCTACTACACCGCCCGCGGCTTCGATATCACCAACTTCCAGGTCGACGGCCAGGGCATGCCCTTCGTCTACGACAACGTTCAGGGCGACCTGGATACCTATATCTATGACCGGGTCGAGGTGCTGCGCGGCGCCAACGGCCTGCTCAGCGGCACCGGCAACCCGGCGGCCACGATCAACTTCGTGCGCAAGCGCCCCACCGCCACGCCCCAGGCCAGCCTGGGCGCCACCCTGGGCAGCTGGGACCAACGCCGCCTGGAAGTGGACCTGGCCGGCCCCCTGGACGCGGCGGGCCGCGTGCGCGGCCGCTTCGTCACCGCCGGCGAGGAGAAGGATTCCTACCTGGACCGCATGCAGCGCAGCCGTCGCGTGCTCTACGGGGTCATCGAGGCGGACCTCGGCGACACCACCCGGCTGACCGCGGGCCATAGCTGGCAGCGCAACGACACCGACAGCCCCCTGTGGGGCGCCCTGCCGCTCTACTACAGCGACGGCAGCCCCACCGACTATGACGCCTCCACCAGCACCTCCGCCGACTGGGCCTACTGGAACAATCGCGACCAGCACAGCTTTATCGAGCTGAGCCAGGAGTTCGCCGGCGGCTGGGAGGGGCGCGCCACCCTGACCCATATCCAGCGGGAGTCCGATTCCAAGCTCTTCTATGTCTACGGCACCCCGGACCGCGACACCGGCAGCGGCCTGTTCGCCTACCCGAGCCGCTATGACCTGGAGAACGAGCAGTGGATCGCCGATCTCTCCGCCCGGGGGCGCTTCGAGTTGGGGGGGCGCGAGCACGAGGCGGTGCTGGGCGCCCAGTGGTCACGCTCCCACCTGCAGGACGTCTCCCACTACGGCCAGGGCATCGGCGACCCGCTGCCGCCGCTGGAGGAGTGGCAGGGGGACTACCCCGAGCCCGCCTTCGATGCCGGCGTGGCGGGCAGCGACTGGGTCGACCGGGAGACCGCCCTCTACGGCGCCCTGCGCCTGAGCGCCAGCGACCGCCTGATGCTGCTGGGCGGCCTGCGCCTGGCCGACTTCGAGGGCGAGGGCGAGAACTACGGCGACGACAAGACCACCTCCCACCGCGGCATCCTGACCCCCTATGCCGGGGCGGTCTATGACCTCAACGACGAGCTCTCCCTCTACGCCAGCTACACGCGTATCTTCCGGCCCCAGACCGAGGTGGACCGCAACCGCGATCGCCTCGACCCGGTGGAAGGAGATGCCCTGGAGGCGGGCCTCAAGGCGGAGCTCTTCGACGGCCGCCTGGACGCCTCCCTGGCGCTCTTCCAGATCGAGCAGAGCAACCTGGCCGAGGCCGCTGGCACCATCCCCGGCAGCGCCGATACCTTCTATCGCGGCGTCGATGGCCTGACCAGCCGCGGCGTGGAGGCGACCCTGGCCGGGGAGCTGGCGCCGGGCTGGCAGGCCAGCCTCGGCTATACCGTGCTGTCCATCGAGGACGCCGACGGCGAGGCCGCCCGCACCCATGCGCCGCGGCATATGCTGCGCGCCATGAGCCGCTACCGCCTGCCCTTCCTGGAGCAGGCCAGCGTCGGCGCCCGGCTGCGCTGGCAGGGGGATATCCACCGCGAGCAGGGCAACGGCGTGATCACCCGCCAGGAAGACTACGCCCTGGTGGACCTGATGGCCCGCTATGACTTCAGCGAGCGCCTCAGCGCCTCCCTGAACCTCAACAACGTCACCGACGAGAAGTACCTGACCAGCCTCTACTGGGCCCAGGGCTTCTACGGCGCCCCGCGCCACGCCATGTTGAGCCTCGACTGGCGCTACTGAGCAGCGCCCACAAACGCCAAGGGCCCGCCGAATGGCGGGCCCTTGGCGTTGAGCAAGCGGCCAGGTTTCGCCCTGGCCGTGGCTATCAGCCCTTCACCACCGCGGTGACGGTGATCTCCACCTTCAGCTCGTCGGCGGGCATGGGGGCGGTGATGCAGGTACGGGCCGGAGCGTGACCCTCGGGCACCCAGGCGTCCCAGGCCGCGTTCATGGCGGCGAAGTCGGCGCCATCCTTGAGGTAGATAGTGGCGGCGAGCAGGTGCTCGCGGTCGGAGTCGATCTCGGCGAGCAGCGCATCGACCCGGGCCAGCATGCTCTCGGTCTGGGCGGTGATATCGCCCTCGCGGGCCTCGGGGCCGGCCACCTGGCCGCACAGATAGGCCACGCCGTTATGGATGACGGCGCGGCTCATACGGGTCTTGGTGTCGTGACGCTGGATGCTCATGGCTACCTCGCTGGAACGGGAGAAAAGAGATCAAAATGATAACGCACAATGGCCAGTAATCACGGCAAATAGAACTATTTTTCAATTCTTGATCAGCATTATCAAATGCATTTCTCCCCACCATCGGCCTTTTCAACCAGCATAACCGACTGACCCCGCGGCGCCGGGCCCGAGCGACTCCTGGGCAGGCTCACCGCATCGGGTAGCGCGGGCGCGCCTAGCGCAGCAGCAGCACCGGCAACGTGGCCTTACGCAACATGGCGGTGGTGGTACTGCCCACCAGCAGGTGGCGAATCCGCGAGTGGCCGTAGGCACCCATCACCAGCAGGTCGATGCCCTGCTCCTCCTTGTAGGCGCGCAGGGTCTCCTCCACCTCACCGGCACGGATCTCGCCCTGGGCCCGGTGCCCGGCCTCGCGCAGGGTGCTCAGCGCCCAGTCGAGCTGGGAGCGCAGGTCGGCGAGCTCCGCGCCCACCATCACCACGTGGCACTTGCAGTCCCGAAACAGCGGGCTCTTGGCGATCATCTCGACCCCCTTGCGGGTGGTCTTGCTGCCATCGAAGGCGATCAGCACCTTTTCGGGACGGGTAAAGGTGGGCGGCACCATCAGGATGGGGCGGTGCAGGCTGCGCACCACCCGCTCCAGGTTGGTACCCAGGTGGCCGCTGTCCTGCTGGTGACCCTCGCCGCGCTTGCCGATCACCAGCAGTCGGGTCTCCTCCTCCAGTTCCGCCAGGGTCTCCACCAGGGTGCCGTTGCGCTGACGGCTGGCGGGTTCCGCTACGCCGTCGGCCAGGGCCCGCTCCCTGGCCGCCTGGAGCATCAGCCGGCCCTGCTCCTGGGCGAGCTTGGCGCGCTGCTCGTCGAGGCTGGCCAGCTCCTCCAGCAGGTGCTCCCGGGAGCCCAGGCCGATATTGCCGGAGAGATCCGCCTCGGCGGTCTGGGGGTGATTGTCCACCACGTGCAGGAAGGTGAGCGGCGCCGCCAGCGCCAGACTGGCCCAGGCCGCGTAATCGCAGACGCCCTGGGAGAACTGGGAGCCGTCGATGGCGGCCATTACATGATCGGTCATTGTGCTCGCATCCTTTTGCTGGCGTATGCCCCGTTTCTACCCTATCGATGCCGCGCTGAACACCCCGGCGCGGCCGGGGCGTCGGCGGGCACTTCTCAGTGACCGCCCATCAGCTTCTCGACGGCTTCCGGGTCGTTGTGCACGGCGTAGCGGTCGACGATGGTGGCGCTGGCCTCGTTGAGACCGATCAGCTCCACCTCGGTGCCCTCGCGGCGGAACTTGATGACGATGCGATCCAGGGTCTCCACGGCGGTGATATCCCAGAAGTGGGCCCGGGAGAGGTCGATGGTGACCTTCTCGAGGCTCTCCTTGAAGTCGAAGGCGGCCATGAAACGCGACGCCGAGGCGAAGAACACCTGGCCCACCACCCGGTAGGTACGCGCGTTGCCCTGCTCGGCGAGCTCGGAGCCGAGGTAGAGAATATTGCCCACCTTGTTGGCGAAGAACATCGCCGCCAGCAGCACGCCGACGAAGACACCGATGGCCAGGTTATGGGTGCCCACGGTGACCGCCACGGTGGCCAGCATGACGATATTGGTGCTCAGCGGATGCTTCTTGAGGTCGCGGATCGAGCTCCAGCTGAAGGTGCCGATGGAGACCATGATCATCACCGCCACCAGGGCCGCCATGGGAATCTGCGAGACCCAGTCGGCGAGGAACACCACCATGATCAGCAGCGCCGCGC
Source organism: Halomonas sp. NCCP-2165 (assembly GCF_023708045.1). Taxonomy (NCBI): domain Bacteria; kingdom Pseudomonadati; phylum Pseudomonadota; class Gammaproteobacteria; order Oceanospirillales; family Halomonadaceae; genus Halomonas; species Halomonas sp. NCCP-2165. Next base: position 52,831 of record NZ_BRCY01000008.1, on the reverse strand, counting down.
CGGCGATCAGGGTGGAGAGGCGCCCACGGCCGCCGGACTTCACGTTGATCACCGACTGGCCGATCATCGCGCAGCCGGCCATGCCGCCCAACAGGCCGGTGCCGATATTGGCGAGGCCCTGGCCCTTGCACTCGCGGTTCTTGTCGCTCGGGGTATCGGTCAGGTCGTCGACGATGGTGGCGGTCATCATCGACTCCAGCAGGCCCACCACGGTGAGCATGATCGCATAGGGAAAGATGATGCCCAGGGTCTCGAGGGTCAGCGGCACGTCCGGCCACAGGAACACCGGCAGGGTATCGGGCAGCTCGCCCATATCGCCGACGCTACGGATCTCCATGCCGGTCAGCAGGTAGACGGCGGTCAGCACCAGGATGCACACCAGCGGCGACGGCAGGGTCTTGCCGATCACCGGCACATAGGGGAAGCCGTAGATGATGACCAAGCCGGCGGCGGTCATGGCATAGACATGCCAGGTCACGTCGGTGAGCTCCGGCAACTGGGCCATAAAGATCAGGATCGCCAGGGCGTTGACGAAGCCGGTGACCACCGAGCGCGAGACGAAGCGCATCAGGTCGGCGAGCTTGAGGTAGCCGGCGACGATCTGCAGCACCCCGGTGAGCAGGGTGGCGGCGAGCAGGTACTCCAGGCCATGTTCCTTGACCAGAGTCACCATCAGCAGCGCCATGGCGCCGGTGGCGGCGGAGATCATCCCCGGGCGGCCGCCGGCGAAGGCGATGATCACCGCCATGGAGAAGGAGGCGTAGAGGCCGATCTTGGGATCGACCCCGGCGATGATGGAGAAGGCGATGGCCTCGGGAATCAGCGCCAGGGCCACCACGATGCCGGCCAGGGTGTCGCCCTTGAGGTTGGAGAACCAGTCTTGCTTGATCGATCGAATCATTCTACGGTCCAGTCGAGGGGTGATGCCTCGCCGAGGCGCAGGACGCCCTGCCATGACAGGGGCGGCTCGCCGGGCGAGAAGCGTTGATGCGTTGCGGCTTATGGTCGAAACGAGGGCACGCGCGGGCGCCAGGCATCCACAGTGATGCCAGGGGGTGACGCTGCCATGACGGCGGTCGCGTCTCCCCGGGGAGGGGAAGGCGGTGCTAGGGCGGCGTCATACCGCGTGGAGAGGCGTGAGTCACCGGCTGAGAATCCCTTGCTCGTTTCATTGGCGTCCGATCCTGACCCGAGGCGGCGAACGCCAGGCATTCGACCGGGGTCTCGAGGACGCCGATTTTGAGGAGCGCAAATTCTATCAGCTTACTCGGCGCCCTGCACCCGCCGCCTGAGGCGCCGCTCGCGATGCAGGTCGCAGGCACCCTTGAGCGTCAGGGTGCCGAGCACCAGGGCGCCGCCCACCAGGGCCGAGGAGGAGGGGCGCTCCGCCAGCAGCCACCACAGCCAGAGGCTGCCCACCACCACCTCCAGCAACATCAGCAGTCCCACCTCGGCGGCGGGCAGGTAGAGGGGGCCGCGCTGGATCAGGGTAAAGCCCAGCGGCAGCAACCCCAGGCAGAGCAGCAGCAACAGCCCCAGCCGCTCCGCCGGTGGCCAGGCGAGGCCATCGCCGGCGAGGCCATACGCCCCCGCCGCCAGGGCCACCAGCAGCCCCGAGAGGGTCAGCATGGGGCTCATGTCGATACCCGGGCGGGTGCGGCAGAGGGTGAAGTTGGCGGCCAGGGAGAGCGCCGCCAGCAGGGCGAAGCCGTTGCCCAGGAGGCTGCCGGCGCCGGCGTCGTCGGCGACGATCAGGGCGGTGCCCAGCAGGCAGGCACCGATGGCCAGCCAGGTGCTGGGGAGCTGGCGCTCGCCGAGGAAGCAGCGCGACAGCAGGGCGGCGAAGAGCGGCGCGCCGGCCAGGATCATCAGGACATTACCGCCCTTGGTGTACTGGTTGCCCAGCACGAAGCCCAGGGTGGAGCCGGCGAAGAGCAGCGCCACCAGCAGGCCGGTCGCGCCGCAGCGACGATAGGCGGCGAAGAAGCCCCGCCCTTGGCGCAGCCAGACGATGATCACGAAGCCCAGCGCCGTCAGCAGCCCCCGCCATAGCAGGATCGTGGCGTCCGGCAGGCCGATCAGCTTGATCAGCAGGGCATCCGGGGAGATCACCAGGGCCCCGCCAGCCGTCATCAGCAGGCCCTGCTGTCGCGGACTCAAGGCTGCCTCGCGGTCTTCGCTACCCGGCGGGACTCAGGAGGCATCGCCCCCCCCGCCGGTATGCGCCCGGGCCACCGGCGCGGCCTTCATCTCGCGGAAGGCCTCGACCAGGTCGATGGGCAGGGGCACCACGATGGTGGAAGCATTCTTGTTGCTCATGTCGCTCATGGTCTGCAGGTAACGCAGCTGCAGGGCCGCGGAATTCTCGGACATGATATTGGCGGCCTCCACCAGCTTCTTGGAGGCCTGCAGTTCGCCCTCGGCGTGGATAACCTTGGCGCGCCGCTCGCGCTCCGCCTCGGCCTGGCGGGCGATGGCGCGGATCATGCTCTCGTCGAGGTCCACATGCTTGATCTCCACGTTGGCCACCTTGATGCCCCAGCCCTCCGCCGAGGCGTCGATGATCTCCTGGATATCGTCGTTGAGCTTGTCGCGTTCGGAGAGCATCTCGTCCAGGTCATGCTTGCCGAGCACCGAGCGCAGGGTGGTCTGGGCCAGCTGGCTGGTGGCATTGACGTAATGCTCCACCTGGATGATCGCTTTCTCCGGGTCCACCACCCGGAAGTAGAGCACCGCATTGACCTTGACGGTGACGTTGTCCTGGGAGATGACGTCCTGTTCCGGCACGTCCATGGTGATCACCCGCAGGTCCACCACCTCCATCTTTTGGATCCCGGGGATGATGATGATCAAGCCCGGTCCCTTCACCGACTGGAAGCGACCCAGGAAGAAGACCACGCCGCGCTTGTACTCCGGCAGGATGCGGATCGCCGCCGCCAGGAACATCACCACCAACACCAGGGGAACGAGATAGGTCACCATCATGGTCCGGACTCCTCGGTTGTCGCTGCGAATTCGCCGCCGCCCTCGACAGCATAGCCGCTAGTCGGCGGCGTCCAGGGGCGCCACTTCCACGGTCAGGCCGTCGACCCGCACCACCCTCAGGTGCTGGCCGCGGCGCACCGGAGCGGCGGATACCGCCCGCCAACGCTCGCCGTGCAGGCGCACATGCCCCTCCCCCTCGAAATCCTCCTGGGCGATGGCCTGCTCGTGGAGCAGCTCCTCCTGACCGGTGCGCACCGGCGCACGACGCAGGCCCACGAAGCGGGTCATCACCCACAGCATCAGCAAGCCCGCCAGGCCCGCCACGCTGCCGATCATCGGCAGCGAGATGCTCAGGTGCTCGGCATCCATCAGGATCACCGAGCCGATCACGAAGGCCACCACGCCGCCGATGCCGAGGATGCCGAAGCTGGGCATAAAGGCCTCGCCGACGATCAGCCCCAGCCCCACCAGGATCAGCGCCAGGCCGGCGTAGTTGACCGGCAGCACCTGGAAGGCGAACAGCGCCAGCAGCAGGCAGATCACCCCGATGGTGCCGGGGATCAGGCTACCGGGATTGGAGAGCTCGAAGATCAGCCCGTAGAAGCCGATGATCATCAGGAAGTAGGCCACATTGGGATTGGTGATCACCGCCAGCAGCTCGGTGCGCCAGTCGGGATCATGGGTCTCGATCACCAGGTTGGTGGTGTCCAGCACCCGGGTGCCGCTCTCCATCACCACCTCGCGGCCATCGATCTGGGCCAGCAGGTCGGCCAGGTCGCTGGCCAGCACGTCGATGACGTTGCGCTCCAGGGCCTCGTTGGAGGTCAGGGTCACCGCCTCGCGCACCGCCGCCTCGGCCCAGTCGGCGTTGCGCCCGTGGCGCTCGGCCAGGCCGCGGATATAGGCCACCGCGTCTTCCAGCACCTTGCGCTCCATGGCGGTCTCGCCGCGGCGGGGCTCGCCCTCCTGGGCGGGCGCCTCGTCGTCCCCCTGGCCGGAGCTCTCCGCCGCCTCGTCGGCGACGGCATCGTCCGGGGCCTCTTCGGCGGGGGCGTCCGGCTCGTCGCCAAGCCCCGGCAGGCCGCCGCCGCCCAGCTGTACCGGGGTGGCGGAGCCCAGGTGGGTGGCGGGGGCCATGGCGGCCACATGGCTGGCATAGAGCAGGTAGGTACCGGCGCTGGCGGCCCGGGAGCCGCCGGGGGAGACATAGAAGGCCACCGGCACCGGTGAGGAGAGCATGGCGCTGATCATCTCGCGCATGGAGGCGTCGAGGCCGCCGGGGGTATTGAGCTTGACCACCACGAGCTCGGCATTCGCCTCGGCGGCCAGGCGCAGGCCGCGCTGGAAGTAGTCATTGCTGGCGGGGCCGATGGCCCCGTCGATGGTCAGCACCCAGGCGCTGCGCTCGGCCTGTTGAGCCTGGGCATGCCAGGCCAGGACGCTGCCGAGGGCCAGGCAGCATAGCGACAGGATCAGGAGGATGCCCTGACGAGTGTTCCACCGCATGCTGCCCATGGCTGACCCTCCGGCTATCTCGCCCTCTTAGTCGTGTGATAAGGCGCCGGGGCGTTGGTTCATTCCGGCCTCAGGCCCGGCGGACCTCGGGGCTGGTGGCCAGCACCCCGGCACGAATTACGCTCTGCTGCTCGATCAGGGGATTCACCACCTCGCGGCTGGCCTGGTAGTGAGGCGTCTGCTTGTGCTCGGCCAGGGCCGCTTCATCCCGGTATATCTCATAAAGGTAGAAGAGATTCGGGTCCTGCTGGTCCTCCAGCACATCGAAAACGTGGCAACCCGGCTCTTCGCGCACCGAGGCGGCGGCATTGGGCAGCATCGCCTCCAGGAAGCGCTCCCGCTGGCCGGGCTTGAGTTGAGTCTTGACGATAATGCAGAACATGGCGGGGCTCCTCGACTTGACGCAGAGTTTAAATGGAAATACTTTCCACAAAATATCATAGACGAGTCGATGACCAAAGGAAGCCACCATGCAACGCCCCGCTCCCCTCAATGGCATGCGCCATATCGCCCTCCAGGTGCAGGACCTGGAGGCCTGTGAACGCTTCTACGTGGACCTGCTGGGCATGGAGGTGCTGCGCCGCGCCCATGCCGACCTGGTCTACCTGACCCTGGGCAACGACAACCTCTCGCTGAGCCGCGCCAAGGCCCCCACCGGCGAGGATCCCCAGCGCCTGGATCACTTCGGCTTCGTGGTGGATACCCCCGAGGACGTGGATGCCTGGCACGACTACCTCCAGGCCCAAGGCGTCCGGGTGACCAGCGCCCCCCATGACCATGCCGATGGCGCCCGCAGCTTCTACTGCCTGGACCCGGACGGCAATAGCGTCCAGCCGCTCTATCATCCCTGCGTCTCCGGACAGCGGCTGGGCTAAGCGCGGGGAGCTGAGAGCCGGAAGCTGGAAGCCAGTATGCGAACCGCCTGCGCGAAGGCCACGGATGCCTCCCCCGAGCCACCTTCGCCCTCTTATCCCGCCAATAGTCGACCGAAACCCGCCAGGCGCGTGGCCCGTCCGGCCAGTCGCCGGGCATGCCAGTAGAGGGCCTGGTTGCTGGAGAAGCAGGGAATCCCGAAGCGCGCCTCGAGCGCCTCGAGTTGCTCCAGGGCACGCAGGTTGGTGCAGGGCATCACCACCGCGTCCACCCCCTCGGCCCCCTCCAGCAATGCCGCCAGGGCATCGCCGAGGCAGTCCGGGTCCACCGCCGGAATATCCACGTCGCGGCTGAGATGGAAGCCTCCCACCGCAACCACCTCGATACCTAGCTCCTCGAAAGCGGCATAGAAGGCGGCATTGAGCTCTCGCACATAGGGGGTGAGCAGGGCGATGCGCCTCACGCCCCGGCTCGCCAGGGCCTCGCGCAGGGCCAGCCAGGGGTGGGTCACCGCCACTCCGGGACGCACCGCGGCGAAGGTCTTGGCGATGGACCGATCGCCGATCAACAGCCCCGCCGAAGTACAGCCGAAGACCAGGGTGTGCAGGGGCAGATCCGGCACCAGGGTACGCGCCGCGGCCTCGATCTTCGGCGCCAGGGCCAGCAAGGCCCGTGGCGTCACCTCCCCGGTGGTCGGCAAGCGAGTGCAGAAGCACTCCACGTCGTCACCGAGCAGCCGCTGCCAGTCCCGCTCCAGGGTGTAGTCGGTATCCAGCAGCACCAGGCCGATGCGCAGCAACTCGGGCCGGGCATAGCGCCGATAGGGCAGGCCCCGTTCCAGATAGCTGAAGTGCTTGCCCCCATCGCTCATGCCGACTCCTCCGGTAGCATCTTGCCCCAGCATAGCCGGAATTCGGACGAAGCGAGGCTCAGGGCCTTCGACAGGCCGCCTCGAGGCGCTCGGCCCAGGTGGGCAGGTCCAGGGGGATCTGCCCGATCACCTCGATATCGCGGTTCTCGAAGACTCCGGCATCCTGGGCCCTGAGCCGGGCGATCTCACGATCCCGATGGGCCAGCAGGACATCCAACTGAGGCCGGCAAGCGCTGACCAGGGCGGTGACCCAGCGGTTGACCGGCCAGGAGGGCCAGGCGTGATCGATCTCGAAGGTCTCGGCCAGGGCCAGGGTCTCCTCGGCGCTGCGCCAGCGCTCGCCGGTGACCCAGCGGTTGGTGGTAAAGAGCCCCATGGGCGCTCCCCAGGCATCCATGGAGACCGCCACCAGGTGGGTGGGCGTCTTCACCTTGCCGGGGCGGTTATCCTGCGCCGGCCGATTGAAGAGATGAAAGTGACCATGCTCGCCGTCGCGATGGGCATGGTAGTAGTACTGCCCGCCGGTCTCCCGGTCGTAGACATCCCCCTTGGGGTAGTGCTCGAGCCGCACGAACTGCCCCTGCCCCTTGAGCAGTTCGCCCACCAGATTGAGCCCCACCTTCGTCAGCACGCGCTGGCAGTCGAGGGCCTCCCGGGCCGCCCGGTGGCAGCTCCTCAGGGTCTCGGGATCATAGGCGGCGAGATCGGGCAAGACGACCGGCTCGCCGATGGAGAAGGTCTCCAACAGTGTCATGACGGCTCCTACAGAGGTCTCTCGTCGGCGTCACAGGCAGACGCCAGCCGGGAGCCTGGCCCCCGGCTGACGACCGCCAGCGGTTCTACAGGTGATGGGACTGCCCCGAATAGCGCCGCTGCACCTCCACCACATAGGCCGACAGCGCCGCCAGTTCCTCGCTATCCCAGCCCAGGGCATCCGCCGCCATGGGGGTCACCATGCACATCTGTACCATCTCGTCGGCATGTACCGTCGCCATGCCGAACATGTTCTCGCCCATGGCCACGCGATGGGGATAGGGCTGCTCGAAGGTCGCCTGATAGCCCTGGTCGCCCCCATGACAGCTGGCACAGGACAGGCCGTTGCCGCTCAGGCTGGTGTCGTTGAACAGCGCCTCCCCACGCGCCAGCAGCTCGGCGTCATTCTCGCCCGACTCGCTATAGGCAGGCGTATAACCGTCCGGCCGCTTGACCGCCTGGGCCGGATCGTCGGCGGCGCAGGGATTCGCCGCACAGGGGTTATCTGCCGCGCTGGGATTCGCCGCCGCGCAGGGATTCGCCGCGCAGGGATTCGCCGCGCAGGGGTTATCTGCCGCGCAGGGATTCGCCGCCGCGCAGGGATTGGCCGCCGCACAGGGATTGGCCGCCGCGCAGGGATTGGCCGCGGCGCTGGTCGATTTGGCGGCACAGGGGTTGGTCATGCCATCCGCCGTGGCCTGCGCGGCCACTCCGGCCAGGGAGAGGCTCAACAGGGTGCCCGCCAGGGTGCACTGCCATTTGGTGAAACGGGATAGGGGGAAGGTGTGTGTCATTGTCGTTCTCCTCGCTGCCTGATCTCAGTGTCGCGTCAATACCGGCGTCGCTCTCGGGCGCTTCGCGGGAAACACCGCCGCCGAGGCGGATCGAACCGCCGAAATGATGTCCCGAGCCTGCTGCACCTTGTGTCGTCGCAAGACGCCGAGCCTTACGGTGAGAAGACGCCCCTTTTATTCTTATAAGAAATATTCAAATTACCCACTCATGCTTCCGGTCGTCGCCGTCCCCCGATTTCTCCCTATCGCGAGGCTGTGATGTTTGTAAGGATAATCGACACGGCCTCGACTCACAGGGAGCACACCATGCCAGACGCCGCTCACGACCCCGCCTCGCAGGAACAGCAGGCGCGCATGCAACGCCTCGCCGCCGTCAGGCCGCGGCTGGTCTCCTTCGCCAGGCTGCAGTTGCGTGATAACGCCCTGGCCGAGGATGCGGTCCAGGAGGCCCTGGCGGCGGCCATCGAGAAGGACGCCAGCTTTTCCGGGCGTTCCGGCTACGAGACCTGGGTCTTCGGCATCCTCAAGTACAAGATCCTCGACACCCTGAGGGAGCAGAAGCGCCGCGGGCATTGGCAACCCTGGGAGGATGAACTCGATGAAGACGCCATCGATCGCCAGTTCCAGCAGAACGGCCGCTGGCAGCCTTCGGCACGCCCCAGCGACTGGGGCGATCCGGAGGCGACCCTGAGCAACGATCACTTCTGGCGCGTCTTCGACAGCTGCATGATCGCGCTTCCCGAGGCGATCGCCCGGGTCTTTACCCTGCGCGAGCTGATGGGGCTCTCCACCGACGAGATCTGCCAGATCGCCGAGATCAAGGAGAACAACTGCTGGGTCATTCTGCATCGCGCCCGATTGCGCCTCAGGGAGTGCGTGGAGAAGGGATGGCTGGCGGAGGATAAATCATGATGATGTGCAAGCGTGCCACCGAGCTGATGTCGCAACGCCTCGATCGCCCCTTGCGCTGGCAGGAACGCCTGTCGCTGCGCTTCCACCTCGCCCTCTGTGCGGCCTGCCAGCAGTGCGATCGACAGTTTCGGCTGCTGCATCGGGTCCATGAGCGCTTCGATGGGCCCCATGACGCGCCCCAAGAAGGCGACCACCGAGACTAGGCTATCCGAATCGCCCCCTTAATCATGAGATTGCCGACACCCGCCCCGCGCCGACGACAGGCCGTGATGGATCGACAAGGAGTCCCCCGATGCTTGACCGCTGGACCATGCCACTGACCCAGGCGCCGCTGATGCGGCTGGCGGATTGGTTATATCGTTGCGGTGTCGGCGCCGACCGGGTCACCGTGGCGGGCTTCACCATCGGCCTGCTGGCGCTGCCCCTGCTGGCCATGCAGTGGTATCTCCCGGCCCTGGTCGCGATCCTGCTCAATCGCCTCGCCGATGGCCTGGATGGCGCCCTGGCCCGTCGCAGCGATACCACCAGCGATGCCGGCGGCTTCCTCGATATCGGCCTCGACTTCGTCTTCTACGGCGCCGTGGTCTTCGGCTTTGCCCTGGCTGACCCGGCGCGGAATGCGCTAGCGGCGGCCCTGCTGCTGTTCGCCTTTATCGGCACGGGAAGCTCCTTCCTGGCCTTCGCCATCATGGCCAATCGTTACCAGTTGCAGCGCCCCCGCTTTCCCCGCAAGGCCTTCTACTACCTGCATGGCCTGACCGAGGGCACCGAGACCATCCTCGCCTTCCTGCTCTTCTGCCTGTTTCCCGATCACTTTCCCTACCTGGCGACGGCCTTCGCCGTGGCCTGCCTGATCACCACGGCGACTCGGCTATGGGGCGGCTACCACACCCTGGTCCAGGCCGCCTCCGACCCGCGGGAGGGCCCCCGATGATTCGCCGCCCGCCACTGCTGCTGTGGTGCCCGGCACTGGCGCCCCAGCCACCTCGATGGGGTGGCGCTGATCAGCGACGGCGACAATGCCGGGGTCGGTTGCCCGGGCTGACGCACCGGCGGTAAGGTCATGGCCGGTATCGCGACTCAGGAGTAATCGCGACGAAAACCCATCTCGCTCAAGGTCCCCTCTACCATGCTAAGACCCGCGCTGCTGTCACTCGGCCTGTTCGCCCTCTCCGCCCAGGCGGCCCCCGATCCCCATGACTGGGAGGCGGTGCTCGAGGAGGCCCGCGGCCAGGAGGTGTTCTGGTACGCCTGGGCCGGCGAGGAACGCATCAACGACTATATCCGGTGGACCGCCGAGCGGGTCGAGGCGCGCCATGGCATCACCCTGACCCACGTCAAGCTGGGCGATACCGCCGAGGCGGTATCGCGGGTGCTGGCCGAGCGCCAGGCCGGCAACGACGACGCCGGCAGCGTGGACCTGATCTGGATCAACGGCGAGAACTTCGCCACCATGAAGGCCAATGACCTGCTGTTCGGCCCCTGGGCGGAGCAGTTGCCCCACTACCCCCTGACCGCCCCGGAGGACAATCCGGCGGTGCGCTACGACTGGACCATCCCGGTGGACGGCCTGGAGTCGCCCTGGGACAGCGCCCAGGTGGTCTTCTACTACGACACCGCCCTGGTCGACGACCATCCGGATTCGATGCCGGCGCTGCTCGACTGGGCCCGGGCCAACCCCGGCGAGTTCACCTACCCCCGGGTGCCCAACTTCCTCGGCAACGCCTTTATTACCCAGGCCCTGCTGGAGCTGGCCGAGGAGACCGACCCCTTCTACGCCCCGGTCGAGGAGAGCGACTTCGACGCCCTGACGGCCCCGCTCTGGGAGTTCCTCGATGCCCTGCACCCGCACCTGTGGCGCGGCGGCCGCGCCTTCCCCGCCAACAGCTCGGAGCTGCGCCGCCTGATGGGCGACGGCGAGATCGGCATCGCCCTCGCCTTCAGCACTACCGAGGCCTCCGGGGCCATCGCCAACTTCGAACTGCCCGAGACGGTGCGCAGCTATGTGCATGCGGACGGCATGCTCGGCAACCTGAGCTTCCTGGCGATTCCCTACAACGCCTCGCACAAGGCCGGGGCCATGGTGGTGGCCGACTTCCTGCTCTCCCCCGAGGCCCAGGCCCGCAAGCAGGACCCGGCCGTCTGGGGCAGCGGCACCGTGCTGGCCATGGAGCGCCTCGACGAGCGGCAGCGCGAGCGCTTCGCCGCCATCGACCTGGGTATCGCCACCCTGCCGCCGGAGGAACTCGGCGAGCTGCTCGGCCAGCTGCACCCGAGCTGGGTCGATGCCCTGGAGGCCGCCTGGCTGGAACGCTATGTGGCTCCATAAGGCCGGGGCCAGACGCCACTCATGATGCTGCGTCTGGCTCCCCCGCTGATCGCCCTGCTGCTGGCCGGGCCCATCCTGGCCGGCCTATTGATGGCCTTGCTGCCCGCCTTCGGCTACCTGCCGGCCCTCGGCGGCGAGACCCTGAGCCTCGCCCCCTGGCGGGCGCTCGTCGCCCAGCCCGGCCTGTGGCACTCGGTGGGCGTCAGCTTCGCCAGCGGCCTGCTGACCACGGCGCTCTCCCTGGCCGTGGTGCTGCTGTTCCTGGCCAGCGCCGCGGGCGGGCGCTTCGATCGCTGGATGCGCCGCCTGGTCTCGCCGCTGCTTTCCCTCCCCCATGCCGCGGCGGCCTTCGGCCTGGCCTTCCTGATCGCCCCCTCGGGGCTGCTGCTGCGGCTGGTCTCCCCCGGCCTCAGTGGCTGGGAGCGCCCCCCGGACCTGCTGATCGTCCAGGATCCCTGGGGGCTGTCGCTGATCGCCGGCCTGGTCCTCAAGGAGGTGCCCTTCCTGCTGCTGATGAGCCTGGCGGCGCTGCCCCAGCTCGACCCCCAGCGGCGCCTGGCCATGGCTCGCTCCCTGGGCTATCGCCCCACCCTGGCCTGGTTCAAGGGGGTGGCACCGGCGCTCTATCCGCTGATCCGCCTGCCGGTCTATGCGGTGATCGCCTACGCCTCCTCGGTGGTGGACGTGGCCCTGATCCTCGGCCCCACCCTGCCCCCGGTGCTCAGCGTATCGATCCTGCAGTGGTTCAACGACCCGGACCTCTCCCGGCGCTTCCTGGCCTCCGCGGGCGCCATCCTGCAGCTCGGGGTCACCGCCGCCGCCCTGCTCGCCTGGTGGTGCCTGGAGCGACTCGGGACCTGGCTGATGCGCCACTGGATCGCCCGGGGCGGACGGCGCCGCGGCGAGCTGCCGCTGCGCCTGGCCGGGCGGGCCCTGATCCTGCTGACCACCGTGACCGCCTTTTTGGGGCTGGCCGGCCTGGCCATCAACTCGCTGGCCGCCTTCTGGCGCTTCCCCGAGGCCTGGCCCCGGGGGCTGACGCTGCAACACTGGCTCAGGGTGCTGCCCCAGCTCGCCGAGCCGCTGGCCTCCACCGCCCTCATCGCCCTCGGCGCCACCCTGCTGGCCCTGGTGCTGGTGCTGGCGGCCCTGGAGAACGAGCAGCGCCACGGGCGGCGCCCCACCCGGGCGCTGTGGCTGCTCTACCTGCCGCTGATCGTGCCGCAGATCGCCTTCCTGTTCGGCCTGGTGGTGGTGATGGAGTACCTGGGCACGCGCCCCCACCATGGCCTGGTGATCTTCGGTCACCTGCTGTTCGTGCTGCCCTACGTCTACCTCTCCCTCGCCGAGGCCTACCGACGCCTCGACCCCCGCTGGTCGAGGCTGGCCCGCACCCTGGGCGCGCCGCCCCGGGAGCTGTTCTGGCGGGTACGCCTGCCCCTACTGCTGGCTCCGCTGCTGACCGCCGCCGCGGTGGGTCTGGCGGTCAGCATCGGTCAGTACCTGCCCACCCAGTTGCTGGGCGCCGGGCGCATCACCACCGTGACCACCGAGGCGGTGGCCCTGGCCTCCGGCGGCAATCGCCGGGTGATCGGGGTCTGGGCCCTGGTCCAGGCCGGCCTGCCCCTGGTGGGCTTTACCCTGGCCGTGGGCCTGCCCCGGTTGCTCTGGTCCCGTCGACGCGGCATGCGAGACTCCCTATGACCCACGCACACCATCTCGACCTCGAGAACATCGATATCCGCCTGAACGGGCGCCCGCTGCTGACCCTGGATGCCTGTATCGGCCCCGGCGAGGTGCTCACCGTGATGGGCCCCTCGGGCTCCGGCAAGTCGAGCCTGCTGGCCTACCTGGCGGGATTCCTGGGCGATGACTTCACGGCCAGCGGCGCGGTGCGCCTGGATGGTCGCGCCATCCAGGCGCTGCCGGCGGAGGAGCGCGGCATCGGGCTGCTGTTTCAGGACCCGCTGCTCTTTCCGCATCTCTCGGTGGCCGGCAACCTGCGCTTCGGCCTGCCCCACCACGGCCGCGACAAGCGGGCCCGGGTCGAGGCTGCCCTGGCCCATATCGGCCTGGCGGGTTTCGGTGACCGCGACCCGGCGACCCTCTCCGGGGGCCAGAAGGCGCGGGTGGCACTGATGCGCCTGTTGCTCTCCGAGCCCCGGGCGGTACTGCTCGACGAGCCCTTCTCCGGGCTCGATACCCAGTTGCGCCGGGAAATGCGCGACTGGGTCTTCCAGCACCTGCGCGAGGCGGGCCTGCCCAGCCTGCTGGTGACCCATGACCACCAGGATGCCGAGGCCGCCGGCGGGCAGCTGATCGAGCTGGCCTAACCGGTGGCTCCGCTCAGGATTCTCGGCCCCCGGTCTCATCGGCGACCTGGGCACTCGGCAGAGCCGATGACGAGAACGCCAGTGAGGAGCGGGTCAGGCGCGTCGTCGCTCTTGGCATCGTGCTTGCGCCTCCCGGTGGCGCCGGGTGGAGGGATGGATGCCGAAGGGCTCAGGCAAGGTCAGGCCGAGCCCCTCGGCCAGCAGCCCCAGCAGCGCCATATGGTGGACGGTATGACTGGTCAGGAAGGCGAGCTCGCGCCCCAGGCCGGTGGCCAGGCAGCGCCTGCGCCCGCCATCCAGGGGATAGTCGAGGATCAGGGCGGTGTCTCCGGGGGCATGACCCAGTGCCTCCAGGGCCGTGGCAATCTCCCGCAGCCGTCGTCGCGCCTCCCCGGGAGAGCATTCCAGCCGGGCCTCGCGGCGGCGATGCTCATAATCCAGGCGACCGGCGGGCACCGCGGCCAGCAGGGCGTCATAGTGATCGATGATATGGCGCACGTGCTTGCCCAGGCTCTGCGCCGTGCTCCCCCCCAGGGGACTCGCATAGGCCTCGGGGGTGAGGCCGTCCAGGAAGTCATATAGCTGGTCGAGGACCTGGCGATTCTCCTCCACGAGGCCGCCCAGATCGACGGCGGGATGATGCGTCATGGCGTCTCTCCATTGATCCCCCGAGGGCGGTCTGCCCCCCGGGTCAACCGCGGCGAAACCGGCATGAAATCACGCCGGCTCGCCGTCTTCTCTGCCACTAACCTTCGGCTTCGGCTTCCGCCTCTCCTTCGGCCTCACCTTCTCCTTCGGCTTCTGCTTCCCCCTCGGCTTCACCTTCCGCCTCGGCTTCTGCTTCGGCCTCGGCTTCACCTTCCGCTTCGGCTTCGGCACTGGCCTCGGCGAGCATCAGGGGCGCCTCCTGGCCACTGGTGTAGCCCGCGGTGTCCATGGCCTCGGTGGCCACGGCCTGGGTCGTCAGGCCGCTCGCCACCAGCAGCATCGCCGGGGCCGCATAGCCCAGGCCGCGCCCCAGGCGCGCCAGCAGGCTGCGACGGGTCTCCTCTTGTGGTGTCATCATGCTTCTCCTCGTTTTCCGGTGGGCGGCATCATGCCGGGCGAGGCCGGCCGCCCGTCGCGGCCTCGCCCGTGGTGCCCCGCCGAAGGGCGGGCCACCCCGGATTCGTTCAGTCGCCGACCGCCGCCGAGGGTGTCAGCCACTCGGCCAGCAGCGCCTCGGCCTCTGCCCGGGTGCTGACCCGTCGCGCCGGCACCCCGGCCAACCAGTCCAGCACTGCCTGGGGAGTCCCCGCGTCGGTGGCATGCAGCCGGGGCAACAGGGCCGCGAGCAGATCCAGGGGCGTCGCTGTCGCGGCTCCCGCGTCGACCAGCAGCACCCCCCGCAGCCCAATCGGCCGCACGGCCTCAGGCGACAGGGCGTCGCCCCGGGCCGGCGTCTCCTGGTGCAGGCGCAGGAAGCCAGCGGGCGTCTCGCCGGCCAGGGCCTCGACCAGCGCGGCCGCCCAGGCGGCGTCGCTGGCATAGAGGCAGAGCACGCCACCGTCGGCGCCATCGCTCAGCAACTCGGCCTCCACCACCGGCCGGTCGGGGGCGGCGGCGCGATGCAACAGCTGCCGCCTCAGGGTCCCGGCCAGGTGAGTCAGGCCGAGCCGACCGGCGACCCACTCCCCCTCGGCGGCCAGGGCATAACCGGCCCCGGGCTCCCGCAGCACCGACAGGTGCGGGAAGGCATCGGCCTCGGCGTCCCGCAGGGGAAAGGCCGTCGCCAGGCGCGCGAGGGCGGCGCTATCGGCGACCTCCAGACACCAGCGCCGCCCAGCGAAGTCGAGGCGATGACGAGACGGCCGGGGAAGGCGGGTGGCATCCGCCTCGGGCACGGCATCGGCGCCGGCCTCGCCCTGGCAGAGCAGGCCGAGGCGGCACCACTCGCCCAGGGTCTGCCACACCTCCCGGCGCAGGGTCGCCGGCTCGGGTGGCGCCTCGCCCTCGGCGGCGAGCCGCGCGAGCTCCGCGACGATGGCCTCGGGGGCGAGCCCCTCGGTGGCCAGCAGCCAGATCAGTGACGCCGTCTCGTTGAGGCGATAGAGGCGATCCCGAGCGGAGTCGTGTAGCGCCAACTGCTCCCCGGCGATCAGCTCCGTGGCCCGGCGCCGTACCAGGCGGGGCGGGGCCAGGGGACCCTCGCCCAGCCCCTCGCCCAGCGCCTCGGCCAGGCCCAGGTCGGCACGGTCGGGCAGGGAGAAGCAGGGCAGGTAGCGCTCCGGCGCGGCCGCGGGCAGCAGGCGCCGGAAGCCGCCGGCCCGGGCCAGCTCCGCCCGGGCCTCGGCCAACCAGGCAGCCGGTTCATCCTCGGCACCGCCTTCGGCCGGTGGCTGCTCGCCGGGAATATCCACCAGGGTCACCAGATCGCGCACCAGGCTCTCCTTGACCGCCGCTTCCCTCCGGCCGCCGCTCTCGGGGGCGGCGCAGATGCCCAGCGAGGGGCTGAGGTTGCACTCCAGGATCCACGGCTTGAGGGTGTCATCCACCAGGCAGTCGAGACCCAGCAGTTCGTAACAGCCCCGGGGGTCGGCCCCCGCCTCGGCGGTGCGGCCACGCAGGGCATCCACGGCGGCGATGACGGTGAGCGTCACCAGGTCCTCGATGCGGGCGAAGAGCGCCCCGTCGTCGTGGCCCTGGTCGCGCAGCCAGGCCCGGTAGCGCTCGAGGTCGATAAACTCCACCGGCACCTCGGCGCGCTCGTTTCGGGCGTTGATATCGGGATTGGTCAGCTGGCTGAAGGGGTTGTCGGCGTCCTCCGGGTCCCAGGGCTCGGAGGCGAGCTTGGCGAAGCCCTGGCGGTAGAGATAGACCCGCAGGGGCGCCAGGGAGCTGATCAGCACATAGAGGCGCAGCACATACTTGTGACCGCGGATGGTATGGGGATTGGCCAGGTACTCCTGTACCAGCCAGTCCCGGGCCAGGGGCGCCTCGGCGACATCGCGCAGCACCCGCACGCCCTTGCCCTTGGAGGCATTGGTGGGCTTGAGGATCCAGCGCCGCTCGGGGTCTGCCTCGGCGACCTGCTGCAGGGCATGGTAGTCCCGGGGCATCACATAGGCGCGGGGGAAGAAGTCGAGCCGCGCGGCGAACTCGCTGTCGGCACCGTAGCCGTCGATCAGCCGGCTGCGCAGCTCGGCCAGGCTCTGGTGCAGGCGACTCTTGACGGTCAGCGCCGCATTGCCGGGAAAGTGATTGAGTTTGCGCCGCGGCGAGACCCGCTGAAAGTGCGCCGGGTCGGGCATGCCGGTGACCCAGGCGGCGTCCCAGTGGGTCTCGTCGCCCGGTTGCCAACTCCGGGACTCCAGGGCCTCACGAAAGAAGCGATCCTGCTCATCGGCGCGCTGGCCGCCCAACCAGAAACGTCTCGCCGGCGAATGCTGCTCCATCATTCGGGTCTCCTCTCCGTCCTGTGGCCCGGGGGTGCCTAGCCTGCTGGGCCCTGGTGTTAGGTCGTCGCCCAGCCTCGCTCCTTACAGCGATAGCCACTCGAGTGCGATCTATCGCATATTTGATTAATGGATCGATCAGTACTAAATTAACCGGCATGACACGAGGACGCCCCATCACCTTCAGCCCCGACGAGGCCATCGGCGCCGCCGTACGGGTCTTCTGGGAGCGCGGCTACGACCGCGCCTCGACCCGTGACCTGCTCGCGGCCATGCGAATTTCACGCAGCAGTCTCTATCAGGCCTTCGGCAACAAGGAACAGCTGTTCCTCGAGGCCTTGCAGTGCTATCGCCTGAGCCTGATCGAGCGGCTCGGTCGCCGGCTCGAGGCCGCGCCCTCCGCCATGGCGTTCCTGGAAGCGCTTTTCCACGACACGGCCGACGAGGCCGGCAGCGAGCGGGCCGCCCTGGGCTGCCTGATCTTCAACTCCGCCGGCGAACTCGGCCAGCGTGACGACCTGCCGTCACGCCAGGCGCAGCAGAGCCTGGCCGCTATCAGCAAAATCTTTCACCGTGCGATATGCCAGGCCCAGGCAGAGGGCCATATCGCCCCGGACCGCGATGCCGAGGCGCTGGCCAGCTATCTGACGATGGGCATGGCGGGGCTCAGGACTTTGCTGAAGAGCGGCGCGGATGCCGGCCAGGCCCGCCGGGGCGTGGAGGTACTGCTCGAAACCCTGCGCCGATAAGACGTTTTTTTTCGCCATATATGGATCGATCGTTCCATATATGGCGCCACCGCAGGACCCACGATCCCCCCGATATCAAGGAGATTGCCATGACCGCCGATTACAAGATGCAACTGGCTCCCCAGACCCTGGACAGCGCCGACGCCAAGGCCAGGCCGCTGCTCGAGGAAGCCAAGGCCAAGCTGGGCTTCGTGCCCCGGATGTACGAGGGCATGGCCAATGCCCCGGGCGTGCTGGACACCTACCTGCACGGCTACGAGCTGTTCCGCCAGGACTCCGGGTTCGCCCCGCCCGAGCAGGAGGTGGTATTCCTGACCATCAGTCGCCTCAATGGCTGTGACTATTGCATGTCGGCCCACAGCATGCTGGCCGACAAGATGTCCCAGGTCCCGGCCGATGTCCTCGAGGCACTGCGCCACGACACGCCGATTCCCGACGCGCGCCTCGCGGCCCTTAGCCGCTTCACCCGGGTGATGTTCGAGACCCGCGGAAAACCCGGCCGGGATGACGTCCAGGCGTTTCTGGATGCCGGCTTCGCGGAGCAGCAGGTGCTGCAGATCGTGCTGGCGCTGGCGGTCAAGACGCTCTCCAACTACGCCAACCACGTCAACCACCCCGAACTGGATGACGCCTTCGCCGATCATGCGTGGCAGGGATAAGCCGCGCTTATGACGCTCGGCCAGGCTTGCCAGGTCGGTGACCGTGCCGGTTAGAGAGAGGCGCCCGCACCCAAGGCGTCACTCCATCCGGCCAATCAGACGCTCGGCCAGGCTTGCCAGGTCGGTGACCGTGCCGGTTAGAGAGGGGCTCGCCGCTCCTAAGGCGTCACTCCATCCGGCCAATTAGGCGCTCGGCTAGACTCTCCAGGTCGGTGACCGTCAGGTCCGGTTCGCCTCCCCAAGGATCGAAGGGGGCCTCCGCTAGGCGCCGCACCCAGACCGCATGCAGGCCGGCATGACGGGCGCCGATCACGTCGAAGGGGTTGCTGGAGACCAGCCAGGTGGCCTCCGCCGGGGCCTCCAGGCGGTAACGCAGGTGGGCGTAGACGGCGGGGTCGGGCTTGAAGCGCTTGATCTCGTCGACGCTGACGATATCGTCGAAGGCCTCGGCGAGCCCGGCCTGGGAAAGCAGCGCCGCCACCGTCTCGCGAGCGCCATTGGAAAAGGCCACGCAGGTGATGCCCGCCTCACGCAGCCGCGCCAGGGCGGTGGCCGCCTCGGGGTAGGCGGGCAGGCGAGCGTAATGGGTCATCAGGCGATCCAGCTGATGCTCGCCAAGGGGGCCGCCGAAGGCGCGGTCGGTGAACTCCAGCGCCTCCCGGGTGCACTGGGCGAAATCCACGTAGGCGCCCATCAGGCCGCGGCGAAAACTGTATTCCAGCTGCTTGTCCCGCCAGCGCTGGGAGAAGGCTAGGGCGCGGTCGCCGAGCAACTCCTCCAGCTCGACGACCACCCCGTGGGGATCGATCAGGGTGCCATAGACATCGAAGGCGATAACCCGACGCATAAAACTCGACTCCAGGACAAATCAGGGTGTCACCCAGCATGGGCCAGCGCTGCTCCCCGCTCAAGGGAGCGCGGGTCACGCCCTATCAACCGAGCCCGGGCTGGGAGACCCGGGACGGGAGCCTCAGTCGCCGACCCGGGCCAGTCGTTCGAGGGCGAAGCCGGCGATGGCGGTATCCTGCACCCCGGTGCCGGTGAGATCGCAGACGGTGATATCCCGGGGCGAGCTGCGTAGCCGCCAGCCCTCGGCGATCACCCGCCCCAGCTCGTAGACGCTGGATGGCGGCTCGCCCTTGGTCGCCAGGGCCTGGAGCTCGCCGTTGCTCTCGCTCTGGGCCCGGGTATCGCAGACGAAGGCGCCGGCCAGGTGCAGCACCGACTCGTCCAGCTCCCGCTTGCCGGGGCTATCCGAGCCCATGGCGGTGATATGCACCCCCTCGGGAAGCTCGCCGGCATGCAGGATGGGGCGGCGCGACGGCGTGGTGGTGATCACGATATCCGCCGACGCACAGGCCGCGGCCACGCTGTCGTGGGCCCGCGCCTCGAGCCCTTGGTCTGCGAGGCGCCGGGCGAAGGCTTCGGCCGCCTCGTGGCGCCGCGCCCAGACATCGACTCGCTCGACCTCCCGCACCAGGCGCAGCGCCTGGACCTGCAGCTCGGCCTGCTCGCCGGCCCCCAGCACCGTTACCCGCCGGCTATCGGGACGCGACAGGTGCTTGGCGGCGATGGCCCCGGCCAGGGCGGTGCGCACCGCGGTCAGGTAGCCCTCGTCGAAGAGCACCGCCTCCACCAGGCCGGTCCGGGCGGAGAACACCAGCATCAGGCCATTGAGGCTGGGCAGGCCCAGCTTGGGGTTATCGAAGAAGCCGGGGCTGACCTTGATGGCGAAGCGCGGCGCGCCACGGATATGAGCGGTCTTGACGTCCACCTCGCCGTTGGCCTCCTCGATGGCCATGGAGAGGATCGGCGGCTGCACCACCTCGCCGCGCCCCAGGGCGGCGAAGCCCGCCTCCACCGCCGCCAGGGCCTCGAGGTCCAGGCCCACGGCCTGACGAATCGCATCACGATAGAAAAGCTGCATCACACTCCTCCTCTGCCAAACACAAAGCCGTCGCCAGAGTGACCAGCCGGCCGAGGGCCGCCACCAGGATAAGCGGCGCCGAGGGCTAGCAAGAGCAAAGCGTCATTATCGGGAACGAGCATGCCGAGCGCCCCCTGCATTGGCCAGGGCCCGGGCGCGATCGAAGGTCTCGAGCGCCACCCCGTTACCGGAGAGGATCAGCGCCACCTTCTGGCCGCGGATCTCCAGCCCATGGGCCTCGATGGCCGCCAGGCCCACCGCCGCGGCCCCCTCCACCAGCAGCTTCTCCTCGGCCAGCAGGCGGACCATGGCCGCGGCGATGGCCGCCTCCGAGACCTGATAATGGTCGTCCATGACCCGCCGCACCAGGGCGAAGGTGCAGCGGTTGTCCAGGCCGATGCCGCCCCCCAGGGAGTCCGCCAGGCTCGCCACCTCCTCCACCGCGACGGGATGGCCGGCCCGCTGGCTCTCCCACATGGCGGCCCCCGCCGAGAGGCTGACCCCGGTGATCCGGGTGGCGGGGCGAATCGCCTTGATGGCGGCGCCGATGCCGCCCAGCAGCCCACCCCCGGAGAGGCCCACGATCACCCGATCGAGCGCCGGCTGGTCCTCCATCAGCTCCAGGCCGATGGTCGCCTGGCCGGCGACGATCCGCGGGTCGTCGAAGGGCGGGATCAGGGTCATGCCCTCCTCCGCCACCAGCCGCGCCACCTCCTCGAAGGCCGCGTCCTGGCTGGCGCCGCAGCGCCGCGCCTCGGCGCCCAGGTCACGGATGGCGGCGACCTTGTTGTCGGGCACCAGACTCGAGAGGCAGATCACCGCCGGAATCCCCAGCTCGGCGGCGGCATAGGCCACCGCCCGGCCATGATTGCCGGTGGAGGCGGTGGTCACGCCCCGGGCCAGGGCCTCCCGGCCATGGCGCTCGATCAGGGCGCCGAGCATATTGGTGGCGCCGCGCAGCTTGAAGGCGCCGGTGGGCTGGCAGGTCTCCAGCTTGAGATAGACTTCGGCGTCGAAACGCCGCGACAGCGCCCGGGAGCGAATCAGCGGCGTGCGCACCACCCGGCCCGCCAAACGTCGGCGGGCGGCATAGATCATCGCCAGGCTCACTTCCGCATCGCACTCATGCATCGGCGGCTAGCCTCCTTCGTCTCACTAAGGAACAGGGTAGATCGCGTGGCATAAAAAAGGCGCCGAGGGGATCCCCCCCGGCGCCTGCCTGCTTGCCCGGTTTAGCTGGCCTTGAGTTCGCCGCTGCGGGTCAGCTCGTCGGCCACCTTGTCGACGGCGCGCTTGGCGCGGGCCACCACTTCGTCCACCTCGGCGCGGCTGATGGTCAGCGGCGGCGCGAAGCCGAGGATGTCCCCCTGGGGCATGGCCCGGGCGATCAGGTTCTCGTCCATGGCCGCGGCGGCGATCCGCGGGCCGACCTTGAGGGCCGGATCGAAGTGCTCGCGCTTGGCCGGATTGGCGGAGAACTCCAGGGCCGCCAGCAGGCCCACGCCGCGCACGTTGCCGACGATGGGGTGGTCGCCGAAGGCGGCCTGCATCTGGCTCTGCAGGTAGGCCCCGGTCTCGGCGGCGTTCCGGGTCAGCCCCTCCCGCTCGATGATCGCCAGGTTGGCGAGGCCAGCGGCGCAGCCCAGGGCGTGGCCGGAGTAGGTCCAGCCGTGGCCGATGGGGCCGAACTCGCCGGTGCCCTGCTCCAGCACCTGCCAGACGCGGTCGCCGACGATCACCCCGGAGAGCGGCTGGTAGGCGCTGGTCAGCCCCTTGGCCACGGTGATCAGGTCCGGCTTGATACCGTAGTGGTGGCTGCCGAAGTCGGTGCCGATACGCCCGAAGCCGCACACCACCTCATCGGCGATCAACAGCACGTCGTACTTGGCCAGCACCGCCTGGATCGCTTCCCAGTAGCCTTCCGGCGGCGGCACGATGCCGCCGGTGCCCAGCACCGGCTCGCCGATAAAGGCGGCCACGGTCTCGGGGCCTTCGGCGAGGATCATCTCCTCGAGCTTCTGGGCACAGTAGGCGGAGAACTCCCGCTCGGTCATGCCCTGCTGCTCGGCGGCCCGATGGTAGTAGTAGGGCGCCTCGGTGTGGCGGATGGTCTCGATGGGCAGATCGAAGTGATCGTGGAAGGCCTTGAGCCCGGTCAGGGAGCCGGAGGCGATGCCCGAGCCGTGGTAGCCGCGCATCCGCGAGATCACCTTCTTCTTCTGCGGGCGACCCAGGACGTTGTTGTAGTAACGCACGATCTTGAGCTGGGTCTCGTTGGCGTCAGAGCCGGACATGCCGTAGTAGACCTTGGACATGCCGGGACCGGCCAGCTCGAGGATCTTCTCGGAGAGCTCGATCTGCGGCTCGTTCGAGTGCCCCACATAGGTGTGGTAGTAGGAGAGTTTCATGGCCTGCTCGTAGATGGCTTCCGCCACCTCGCTGCGACCATAGCCGATATTCACGCAGTAGAGCCCGGCGAAGCCGTCGATAAACTCGCGGCCGTCCTTGTCGACGATGGTGATGCCCTGACCGCCGGTGATCACCCGGCCCGGCGCATCGCCATGGGCGAAGTCGCGCAGGTGGGTAGAGGCGTGGAAGGTGACCTTGCGGTCGCGGTCGATCAGTTGCTGATGCAGGCTCATGGCGGTTCTCTCTTGGCTAGGCTCCCCGGCGTCCCGCCGGGGAGAATGTTCATCGAATTCAGAAAAAAGGAATTAGCTACCGGAAACGGAGCCCAGGGCCCCCAGGCAGTAATACTTGGTCTCCAGGTATTCGTCGATCCCGGTATTGCCGCCCTCGCGGCCCAGCCCGGACTGCTTGACGCCGCCGAAGGGCACGGGGGGACCGGTCATCTTCACCGAGTTGACGCTGACCATGCCGTACTCCAGGGCCCGCAGCAGCTTCCAGATGCGGCGAATGTCATGGGTGTAGACATAGGCCGCCAGACCATACTCGGTGTCGTTGGCCAGCTCGATCACCTCGTCGTCATCGCCATAGGCGGTGACGCCGGCCACCGGGGCGAAGTTCTCCTCGCGCCACACCTTCATCTTCGGCGTCACCCCGGTGAGCAGGGTGGGCACGAAGAAGTTGGGGCCCGGGGCCTGGGACTGGTCGCCGGCCACCAGGGTGGCGCCCTGGGAGAGGGCGTCGTCGACGATGGCCGACGCCTTGTCCACCGCCTGTCCGTGGATCAGCGGACCCAGGTCCACCTCCGGCTCCAGGCCGTTGCCCAGGGTCAGGGCCGCCATGCGGCTGGCGAAATGGGCGACGAAGTCGTCATGGATCGACTCATGAACCAGGATGCGGTTGGCCGCCAGGCAGTCCTGACCCGCGGTCTGGAACTTGGCCGCCACGGCGGCGAAGGCCGCCTCCCTGGGGTCCATGTCCGGGCCGACGATAAAGGGCGCATTGCCGCCCAGCTCCAGGGAGACCCGCTTGACGGTATGGGCGCTCTGCTGCAGCAGCAGGCGGCCGACCCGGGTGGAGCCTGTGAAGGAGAGCGCCTTGACGCGCTCCTCGGCACACAGGATCTCCGACACCTCGGCGGGCTCCCCGAGCACCACGCTGAAGATACCGGCGGGAATGCCGGCACGCTCGGCGAGCTCTGCCAGGGCCAGCGCCGAGAAGGGCGTCTCGCCGGCGGGCTTGACGATCACCGGGCAGCCGGCGGCCAGGGCCGCGGCGGCCTTGCGGGTGATCATCGCCAGCGGGAAGTTCCAGGGCGTGATCAGGGCGGCGATGCCCACCGGCTCCTTGATGGTGCCCAGGGCGGCATTGGGAATATGGCTGGGAATGGTCTCGCCATAGGTGCGCTTGCCCTCTTCGGCGAACCAGCGCACGAAGCTGGCGCCATACTCCACCTCGCCGCGAGCGTCGGGCAGCGGCTTGCCCTGCTCCCGGGTCATGATAATGGCCAGGTCCTCGCGGTTGGCCTGAATCAGGTCGTACCAGGCCAGCAGGCGCTCGCAGCGCTCATCGGCGCGCAGCGCCCGCCAGTGCACGAAGGCGGCCTCGGCGGCGTCCACGGCACCGCGGATCTGCTCGGCTTCCAGCCAGGGAATATGTCCCAGGGTCTCGCCGGTGGCGGGATCCACCACGGCCTCCTCGCGGCCGCCATCGCCATGGGTCCACTTGCCGTTCACATAGGCATGCTGACGCAGTAGGCGCGGATCATTAAGCTTCATGGGTCACCTCCCCGGACGACGTGGCGGCGGGCCGCCACGGTGGTCGAATCACGTCGACGGTATCAAACCGTCCATGTGCTCAGGGTAAGGGCTAAGGGCAGGGGAGACTTTTCGATAGGACCGCGGGACGATGCGGTTTTTTTTGTCTCCCGGCGGGCCACAGGAAGTTTTTCTGGGCCTGCCGATGGGGGCTATTGAGGCGCCAGTTCCAGGGGCGGCGGCACCTGCTTGACCTGCTTGGTGACGATATAGGTGAAGTAGCGCTCGATACCCACCTCGGAGGCGAGCCAGCCATCGATCAGCCGCTGGTAGGCGTCGATGGAGTCTGCCTCCACCTTGAGCAGATAGTCGACGCCGCCGCCCACCGCCACGCACTCGGTGACCTCGGGGGTATCGCGCACCACCCGCTCGAAGCGCTGGAAGCTCTCGGCATTATGGGCCTTGAGCTCCACCTGGACCCAGACCGGGGTGCGCTTGACCAGCGCCCGGGCGTTGATCCACGCCCCATAGCCCTCGATGATGCCGGCCTTCTCGAGGCGCTTGACCCGCTCCCAGCAGGGGCTGACCGAGAGGTTGATGCACTCGGCCAGGCGTGACTTGGTGATGCGGCCATCCCTGGCCAGGATCTCGAGGATCTTTAGATCGTAACGGTCAAGCTTCATTGGGCTCCTCAGTAGCAGCGGGCCAGGTCACCCGTCACAGGCGGCGGGAAGCGGGGCTAACCTGGGGGCAGGCCACGCGAAGACGCTGTGAACCCATCCATGGGCGCTCGACTTTTTCGTCCCTGAAAAAGACGCTTCGCTTTGCCCTGCCCCCCAGCGCCCCGTTTCCGCTCATGGGCAGAGTTCTTTTCGTCAGGCCTCGAGTCGCTCGACGACCTCGGCGATCACCGCGATGGTGTCCCCCATATTGACCCGTGCGGGGAAACGACGTGCCACCAGCATCCCCTCGCGGCCGGCATGGTACGCCACGGGGGCGGCGCCGGTGCGGGTCAGGTCATGGACCCGGGCGATCAACTGGCCCTTGGCGACCCGCTCGCCCAGCGCCACGGTGAGCTCCAGCAGGCCGCCGTGCTCGCTCTGCACGTAGCAGCTGGCATCGGGCATATCCACATAGACCTGGGGCTCGGCGGGAGGCGTCACCTCGCCCTCCATCAGCCCGAAGTGGATCAGGAAGTTCTCGATGCCGCGCTCGGTGATGGCCAGACGCTCCGGAGTGGTGGTGCCGCCGCCACCCAGCTCGGTGGCCACGAACACCTTGCCCTGACTCTCCACCGCGGTATCGAAGAGCTTGGTGGCATCGAGTTCGAACATCAGCATGGCGGTGGGCGCACCGAAGGCGATGGCGCCCTCCAGGGCACGACGCTGCAGGGCCTTGTCCTCCAGGTGGTGGGAGGCGGCGAAGGGCACGATATCCAGGGTGCTGCCGCCGGAGTGGAGGTCGAGGACCACATCGGCCAGGGGCACCAGCTCGCGGGTGAAGTAGTCGGCGATCTGCTCGGTGACGCTGCCGTCCGGGTCGCCGGGGAAGCTGCGGTTGAGGTTGCCGCCATCCAGGGGCGAGGTGCGCTTGCCGGCCTGGGCCGCCGGGGCGTTCATGGTGGGCACGATAATCACCCGGCCGCGGATATCCTCGGCCTTCAGCTCGCTGGCCAGCTTCAGCAGGGCGGTGATGCCCTCGTACTCGTCGCCGTGGTTGCCCCCGGTGAGCAGGGCGGTGGGGCCCTCGCCGTTCTTGATCACGGCGACGGGAATCATCACCGCCCCCCAGGCCGACTCGTCATTGGAGATCGGCAGCTTCAGGTAACCGTGCTGGACGCCATCCGCGGCGAAGTCCACGGTGGCGGAAATGGGGCTGGGACGCTTGGTCATGGTCTAGGACTCCTTGTTCTCTTCAAGCGCGGGGCAAATCTAGCGCCTAGCGGACGAATAGCTGGCGCGGAAAGTCGGCCAGGGTCTCGCAACCGGTCTCGGTGATCAGGATGCTCTCGGTGATCTCCAGGCCCCAGTCGTTCTCCCAGAGTCCCGGCATGAAATGGAAGGTCATGCCGGGCTCGAGGATGGTCTCGTCGGAGGGGCGCAGGCTCATGGTGCGCTCGCCCCAGTCCGGCGGATAACTGATGCCGATGGGGTAACCACAGCGGGCACCGCCGCGGTCGAAGCCGTACTTGTCCATGGCCGCGCCCAGGGCCATGGCGATATCCGCGGTGCGATTGCCGGGCTTGGCCACCGCCAGGCCATTCTCGATGCCCTCCAGCAGCGCCGACTCGGCACGGATGAACTCCTGGGGCGGCTTGCCCAGGAAGACGGTGCGCGACATGGGGGCGTGGTAGCGCTTGTAGACGCCGGCGATCTCGAAGAAGGTGCCCTCGCCGCGACGGAAGGGGCTGTCGTCCCAGGTCAGGTGAGGGGCCGCCGCGTCCTTGCCGGTGGGCAGCATGGGGACGATGGCGGGGTAGTCGCCGCCGAACACCCGGCCGGTCTCGTCGGTCCAGCCCTCGATGCCGACCCGATAGATCTCCGAGACCAGCTTGCTCTTGGGCAGCCCCGGCTCGATCACCTCGAGGATCCGCGTGTGCATGCCCTCGACGATCTTCGCCGCCACCCGCATGTACTCCACCTCGCGGTTCGACTTGATGGCCCGGCACCAGTTGACCAGGGAGTTGGCATCCATGAAACGGGCATGGGGCAACTCCCGCAACAGGCTCTGGTAGGCCTTGGCGGAGAAGTAGTAGTTGTCCATCTCCATGCCGATCACCCCCTCATGCCAGCCGCGGTCGGGGATGATCGACTGGGCCAGGTAATCCATGGGGTGCATTTCCGGATTCTGCACGTAGTAATCCGGGTAGTAGGTGATGTTGTCCGGATCCATCCAGCAGGTACGCAGGGCGCCGTTGGCATCCATGCGTCGACCATACCAGACCGGCTCGCCCTCCAGGCCCAGCAGCACGCACTGGTGCACATAGAAGGACCAGCCGTCGTAGCCGGTCAGCCAGGCCATATTGGAGGGATCGCTGATCAACAGCATATCGATCCCCTGATTGGCCATCTCGGTACGCACCTTCCACAGACGGTTGGCGTACTCCTCACGGGTAAAGGGCAGTGAAACCTCGATCATGGCGTCGTGAAATCCATCAAAGATCGCCGGAACCGGCCGGCCCTCCGTATGTGGCCGCCGAGCTGCAGGGGTGGCTGTTTATCGCAAACCGGTGGTTATAATTGTCATGACTTTTCATAATTTTTTGCATGACAATTACCGGTCAATCACCTTAGGGTGGATACTAGCATTAGCGCTGAGCTCCCCGTCAAAGGCTTTATTGGATCATGACAATTGACCTGACTCCCTACCTCAGCAACGAGGGCCCCAAGTACCTGGATATCGCCCAGGCCCTGGCCGAGGCGATCCGTCAGGGCGAATTGCCCCCGGGCACCCGGCTGCCGCCTCACCGTCAGTTGGCCGAGGCCCTGGACGTCAGCGTGCAGACGGTCTCCCGGGCCTATGCCCAGGCCGAGCGGATGAGCCTGGTCCAGGCCCGGGTGGGCAGCGGCACCTGGGTCAATGCCCTGGACGATGCCCGGGAGTCGGAATACCTGCGCAGCCCCGAGCCGCGGCTGGAGAACCCGCTGATCGACCTCTCCATCGCCCACCCGGTCTGCCCCCCCCTCCATCATCGGCGCTTTCGCGAGGCCCTGGTGGAACTGGCCGAGCGCGCCCATCCCGATGTGCTGGCCGCCAATCGCCCCATCGCCGGCCTGCTCCATCAACGCGAGCGGGCCAATGACTGGTTGCTGGGACGCCTCAAGGTGCCCGGCGGCGTCGAGGAGCGCATCCTCTGCAATGGCGCCGCCCACGGCCTGATGCTGGCCATCGCCACGGTGGTGCAGCACGGCGACCTGGTACTGACCGAGGCCCTCACCGACCATGGCCTGATCGCCCTCTCCCGTACCCTGGGCTTCCAGCTACGGGGCGTCGCCATCGATGCGGAGGGCGTGGTGCCGGAGGCCCTGGAAGCCGCCTGTCGACGCTTTCGTCCCCGGGCGGTCTGCCTGACTCCAACCCAGCTCAACCCCACCGGCGCGACCATGAGCGAGGCACGCCGCGATGCCGTGGCGGAGGTGCTGGCACGCCACCAGGTATGGCTGATCGAGGACGACGTCCACGCCCTGCTCGAGTCCCCCGGCCTGACGCCGCTGTGCGCCCGCCTTCCCCGCCAGGGCTTTCATGTCACCAGCCTGACCAAGGTGACCCTGCCGGGGCTGCGCGCCGGCTACCTCAGCGTGCCCCGCCAGCAGGTGCATCACACCCTGCCGCGGCTACGCGCCACCAGTTGGATGGCCACGCCGCTGATCTTCGAGCTGGCCGACCTGTGGCTGGCCGACGGCACCCTGGAGACCCTGGCCCTGGAGCAACGCGAGATGCTCGCCGAGCGCCAGCGCCTGGCCGCCGAGATCTTCGCCGGCCACCCCTTCCAGTCGCGCCCCAGCAGCCTGCATCTGTGGCTCTCCCTGCCCCAGGCCTGGCGCGCCGAGGAGCTGCAGCAACAGGCCGAGCAGGAGGGACTCTCCCTGACCACGGCGGTGCCCTTTATGGTGGAGCAGACCCCGCCGCCGCGGCGGGTGCGCCTTAGCCTGGGAGCGGAGCAGGATATCGACCGCCTAGCCGATGGCCTGACCCGGCTCGCGACCTTGCTGGAAGACACCCCGCCCCCCATGATGCAGATCGTCTACTGAACAAGGAGTCACGATGAAGATCCTGGTCCATAGCGACGACGCCGAGCAGTGGCGCCATGCCCTGGCCCGGCGCCTGCCCGAGGCAGAGGTAGTGACCAGCGCCGCCCCCGAGGCCGAGCGCCGCGA
This sequence comes from Halomonas sp. NCCP-2165, assembly GCF_023708045.1. NCBI lineage: Bacteria > Pseudomonadati > Pseudomonadota > Gammaproteobacteria > Oceanospirillales > Halomonadaceae > Halomonas > Halomonas sp. NCCP-2165. The sequence goes on along the minus strand of NZ_BRCY01000008.1, from coordinate 23,657 downwards.
CGCCGACTACCTGGTGGCCTGGAAGCCCGACGCGGGCCTGCTGCGCGAACAGACCCGCCTCAAGGGCATCATCAACCTGGGGGCCGGGGTGGATGCGCTGCTCAACAACCCCGGCCTGCCCTCGGGGGTGCCCATCGTCAAGCTGCGCGATGCCGGCATGGCCGGCCCCATCGCCGACTATGTGCGCTATGGCGTGCTGCACTTCCAGCGCGACTTCGACCGCTACGGCCGCCAACAGGCCCGTGCCGAGTGGCGCGAGCACGCCATGGTGGACAAGGCCGACTGGCCGGTGGGGGTGCTGGGTCTGGGAGCCATCGGCGCCAAGGTGGCCACGAGCCTCGCCGCCGATGGCTTCCCGGTGCATGGCTGGAGCCGCACGCCCAAGTCGCTGGACGGCATCGTTTGCCACCATGGCGAGGCGGGGCTCGAGGCCCTGCTGGGCCGGGTGATGAGCCTGGTGCTGCTGCTGCCGGACACCCCGGCCACCCAGCGGCTGATCGATGCCCGGGCCCTGGCGCGTCTGCCGGCGGGAGCCAGCCTGATCAATCCCGGCCGCGGCAGCCTGATCGACGAGGCGGCGCTGCTCGACGCCCTGGGTCCCGGCGACGCCGAGGGGCGGCTGCGCGGCGCCCTGCTCGACGCCTTCCCGGAGGAGCCGCTGCCCGCGGATAGCCCGCTCTGGTCGCACCCGCGGGTCTGGGTGACCCCGCATATGGCCGGCCCCACTCCCCTGGGCGCGGCCCTGGACCAGGTCGTGGAGAGCCTCGAGGCCTTCGAGGCGGGAACGCCACAGGCGACGATCGACCCCGACGCCGGCTATTGATTGCTCTTTTGTCCTGGGCCCCTTCTGATCTCGAGGCCCGGGGCTACCCTGGGGGTAGGCACTTCGCGGAGACGCTGTAAACCCATCCATGGGCGCTCGGCATTCTCGTCCCTGATAATGACGCTCCGCTCCGGCCTACCCCCAGCGCCCCTGAGCAATTCCAGCAATCGCCCACATCCCAAGTCGTCGCCCGCTCCCCTACACAGCCTCACCGACGCGGCGTAGGCTGATAGGTACACGCTCGGAGACTCGGGAGGCGTCCCATGACCCGCGTGACCTATGGCCCCGACAGCGCCCTGCTGGTGGTGGATCTGCAGAACGACTTCTGCGAGGGCGGCGCCCTGGCCGTCGCCGGCGGCCGGGCCCTGGTGCCGACCATCAATGCCGAGATACGCCTCGCCACCGAGGCCGGCGCCCTGGTGGTGGCCAGCCGCGACTGGCACCCGCTGGAGCACGTCAGCTTCCGGGAGCAGGGCGGTCCCTGGCCGCCCCACTGCATTCAGGACACCTTTGGTGCCGCCTTCCATCCCGACCTGGTCCTGCCCGAGGAGACGGTGCGGGTCAGCAAGGCCTGCGCCTTCGATGCCGACGCCTACTCCGCCTTCGACGGCACCGGCCTGGCCGGCTTCCTGCGGCGTCATGGCATTCGCCGGGTGGTGGTCTGCGGCCTGGCCCTGGATGTCTGCGTCCGCGCCACCGCCCTGGACGCCGCGGCGGCGGGCTTCGCCACCCTGCTGCTGGCCGAGGCCAGCGCGGCGGTGGCGCCCGCGAGCCGCCGGGCCTGCCTCGATGAGCTGCGCCAGGCCGGCGTCGAGGTGCTCGAGTGAGCGCGCCCCTGACGGTCTCGGAGGACGAGCTGGTCCTGCTCACCGACCTCTACCAGCTGACCATGACCCAGGCCTACTGGAAGGAGGCGATGGCCGAGCGGGCCACCTTCAGCCTCTTCTTTCGCCGCCTGCCGCCGACCCGGCGCTTTATGCTGGCCTGCGGCCAGCAGCACGCGGCGGCCCTGGTCCCCCGGCTGCGCTTCGGCGAGGCCCGGTTGGCCCAACTCGGCGCCACCGGCCTCTTCGAGGCGGCCTTCCTCGACTGGCTCGGGGAGTGGCGCTTTTCCGGCGAGATCCGAACCCTGCCGGAGGGCACCCCGGTGTTCGCCGACGAGCCCCTGCTGGAGGTGGACGCCCCCATCGCCGAGGCCCAGCTGCTGGAGAGCCTGCTGATGAATCTGGTGCAGCTGGAGACGCTGCTGGCCTCCAAGGCGGTGCGCCTGGTGATCGCCGCCCGGGGCCGCCCGGTGGTGGACTTCGGCCTGCGCCGCATGCACGGCATCGATGCCGCCGTGCGCGGGGGTACGCGCCTATCGCAGCGCCGGCCTGGAGGGCACCAGCAATGTGCTGGGCGGCCTGCGCCACGACCTGCCGCTGCGCGGCACCATGGCGCACAGCTATATTCTCGCCCACGACGACGAGGCCGAGGCCTTCGCCGCCTTCGCCCGCCACTACCCGAACACCACCCTGCTGGTGGACACCCATGACACCCTGGCCGGGGTCGACCGGGTAATCGCCCTGCTCGCGGCCGAGCCCGAGCTCTCGGTGGCGGCCATCCGCCTCGACTCCGGCGACCTGGGGGCCCTGGCCCGGGGCGCCCGGCGGCGACTCGACGCGGCCGGCCACGGGAACGTGAAGATCATCGCCAGCAGCGGCCTGGACGAGTGGCAAATCGCCACCCTGGTGGCCCAGGGCGCGCCCATCGATGGCTTCGGGGTCGGCACCCAGCTGGGCGTCAGCGCCGATGCCCCGGTGATCGACCTCTCCTACAAGCTGGTGGCCTATGCCGGCCGGCCGCGGGTCAAGCACTCCCCCGGCAAGATCAACCTGCCCGGCCCCAAGCAGGTCTATCGACGCCGGGATGCCGAGGGCCGTCCGGTCGGCGATACCCTGGCCCGCCATGACGAGACGGGCATCGAGGGCGAGCCCCTGCTGGCGTCCCTGGTGAGGAAGGGGCGAATCGACGACGCCCAGATGGCCCTCGCCGACTCCGCCCGGGAGCGGGTCGCCGCGGCGCTGGCGGCCCTGCCCGGGTCCCTCCGACGCCTCGAGCCCCGGGCGGGGCCGGAGAACGACTACCCGGTGACCCTGAGCCCCGGCCTGGAGCGGCTGCGGCGCAAGGTCGGTTGACGATAAAAGCGCGCAAGCGGCGGAACCCCGTGCCGCCGAGGGTATCTCATCATGGCCCCCACCGGCCGGGAAAGGAGCCACCATGCTATTGCTGCCCCGCGATCGTCCTGCCACCTGGCTTATCTCGGCGCTACTGACCCTGTGGCTGATGGCCCCCGACTCGGCCCGGGCCACCCCTCGGGAGACGCCGCCGCGGCCTCGCCCCTTCGTCGCCGACTATGCGCTGGAGATCAGCGGCTGGCCCGACGCCCGGGTCAGCCACCGGCTTAGCCGTCATGGCGACTGGTGGGAGAGCGAGATGCGCGCCGCCCTTCGCCTGGCCTCCGGCCATGAGCGCAGCCGCTTTCGCCTGGGCGACGACGGCCCGAACGCCAGCGCCTACAGCAGCGGCTACCGCCTGCTGGGCATCGGCGGCAACTATCGCCTGGGCCACGACGAGCTGCGCGAGTTGCCCGACCGCCAGGCGGCACTGTTCGAGCTCTCCCGCCGTGCCGCCAACGGCGACTGCCGAGCGGAACCGCCCTGCCGGATTCGCTTCGTCGATCACAAGGGGCGCGAGGAGCGCCTCGACTATCGCCCCCTGGCGCCCGTCGCCCGACGCCTGCCCGACGGCGAGTCGGTCCAGGCGACTCGCCTGGAGGCCTGGGAACCCGACGAACCGGAGCGACGCCTGGTCTTCGCCTTCCACCCCGAGCTGCCGGGCCTGCTGCTCGGCGTGGAGTATCGCCGCGACGGCGAGCCGACCAACCGCCTGACCCTCCAGGCCCTGACCCTGACGGAGTAGCCGGGCAGTAGCCTGGCTTATCAGGCATCAGGGGAAATCATTTCTCTTTATTTCCGCCCATCGCTAAAGTAGGCCCCCTTTTTCGGATGCCACTGCGATGGAGATGCCATGCTCACCGGCCTGCTGATCGTGCTGCTGCCCCTGCTGCTGGGCTACCTGGTCCCGGTACGCCATGCCGGGCTGCTGGGCGGGATCAACCGCGGCGTCAATGCCTCGGTCTACGTGATCCTGCTGCTGATGGGGGTCGGCCTGGCGGGGCTGGACGACCTGGCCGGCCAGCTATCGCGGATGGGCGGCCAGGCCCTGGCGCTCTTCACGGTCACCGCCCTATGCAACCTGCCGGCCCTGTGGTGGCTCTCCCGCCGCCTGGGGCTGAGTGCCGGCACCTCCACGGTGGTGGCCGGCGCCCCCACCAGCAAGCTGGCCGCCCTCGGCGGCTCCCTGGCCCTGGTGGGCGTGGTGATCCTCGGCGTGGTGGCGGGGCTGGTGGGCGGCGCCTGGCTGGGCGAGACCCTGTTTCTCCGCGCCGAGACCCTGGCGGAGTGGGTGCTCTATGCCCTGCTGGCGTTGATCGGCTGCCAGCTCAGGAACTCCGGCATGCCGCTCAAGCAGATTCTCCTCAACCGCTTCGGCCTGGCCATCGCCACCACCCTGGCGGCGAGCTCCCTGCTGGCGGGGCTGCTGGCCGCGCCCCTGCTGGGCCTGAGCTGGAGCGAGGGCCTGGCCATGACCGCCGGCTTCGGCTGGTACTCCCTCTCGGCGATCCTGATCGGCGACCAGCTCGGCCCCTTGCTCGGCGGCGTGGCCTTCTTCAACGACCTGGCCCGGGAACTGCTGGCCTTCCTGCTGATTCCGCTGCTGATCCGCCGCCACACGGCCCTGGCCATCGGCTATGGCGGCGCCACCTCCATGGACTTCACCCTGCCGGTGATCCAGCAGCATGGCGGCGTGGCCTGCGTGCCCATCGCCGTGGTCAGCGGTTTTATCCTCTCGCTGCTCTCGCCGCCGCTGATCCTGTTCTTCCTGTCGCTGTAAGAACTCCCCTGCCGCTTTCCAGAGTTCACCCAACAGCATGGCGGCGTGGCCTGCGTGCCCATCGCCGTGGTCAGCGGTTTTATCCTCTCGCTGCTCTCGCCGCCGCTGATCCTGTTCTTTCTCTCCCTATAGACGAGAAAAGCCCGCGTCCGGGGACGCGGGCAAGCTCGAAACGGCAAGCGCGGTCGGAGTTCGGCGGGCCTAGAACCAGACCTCGGTCTGCACGCCGAAGCTCCACTGGCCACCGCTGAAGCCCTCGTCGCCGAAGCTGCCCCCGAACTCGTTCAACTCCTCGTCCCAGTCGGTGTAGGAGGCGAAGGCCCGGATCTCCGGACGCTGCCAGAAGCCGCCCACCTGGGGCTTGAAGGTGGGCGCGATGGTCAGCTTGCCCCAGTGGCCGCTGACGGCGTTGCCCCCCGCGCCCTGGTCGAGATCCATGTGCTGGTAGCTGCCCTCGTACTGCATCTCGAAGTTCTCGGTGATCTCGTTGGCCAGGCGCAGGTTGAGGGAGGCCCACTCGTAGCGGTCGCCGGAAGCGAGGCGATCCTCGCTGGTCTCGGCCAGCAGCGCCGGGGCGAGGCGCCAGTTGGCGCTCAGGTAGGTGGTGCCATAGACACCGACCCGGGTGGCGGTGGCATCCTCGGTCAGCTCACCGTTGCTGCCCAGCCCCTTGACCTCGGCCCCCAGCCCCTGGCCATGCAGCAGCGCCACCTTGAAGTTGCCCTCCCCCAGGCCGAAGAAGCTATCGCCGTGATAGGCGATCATGGTCTGGAAGCCGCCGTCGGCGGCGCTCTGGCCGGCACCGATATCGCGCTCGTCGTTGTCGGCGGCCGAGATGCCGTTGACCATCCACTGCCAGTTACCGAAATAGTTGTTGGCGGTGAGGATCAGGCTGTCGGTGTCGTCGGTCAGGCCGGGATTCTCGCGATCGACCGGGAAGTCGCTGAAGCTGCGCCCGTAGAGCGAGAAGTTGGCGCGCCAGCTGTCGGCCAGTTGGACATCGTAGATGCCCGCCCCGGTACCGGCCAGGAAGACGAAGTCGGTGTCGAGCCAGTGGATATCGAAGTTGTCGCGGTCGAAGCGCTTGCCGGCCCAGATGGAGGCGTTCTCGAAGGCGCCGGTGAAGCTCGGCAGGTCGCTGAACTCGGCATAGACCTGGCGCACGTTGAGGTTGGAGTCGCCGTTCCAGTCGTTGCTGGTGGTGGTCCCGTCGGCCAGCATGGTGCGGTAGTGAGCACGGGCGCCATTATCGAAGCGCATGCGGTAATTGAAGATCGCCTCGGCATAGGTGTCGGGCTCGTTGCCCAGGCGGCCCACGGCGCCCCCCACGGAGCCCGCCGGGGTCACATAGGGCCCACCGGGAAGGCTCTTGCGATCCTCGCCCAGCAGCAGCCCGGAGCGAGCATAGACATTAAAGGAGAAGCCCTCCTCCCCGCTGGCCTGGCGCTCGACCCGGGCCAGGCGCTCCTCCACCTCCTCGGAGGTGAGGCGGGTCTCGGCGGCCTCGGCCCGCTGCTCGGCGGCGGCGATACGCGCTTCCAGCTCGGCCAGGCGCCGCTCCAGGTCAGCGTCCTGGGCGGCGGCGGTTCCGGCCAGGGCGACCCCGGCGGCGGCGATGGCGATGGCGAGTGGGGCCTTGAAGGTGGCGACATTCATGTTCGTTGCTTCCCCTATTGTTATCTGTCTGGGTTCTGGGCGCACCGGAGACACGACTCCCGGCGACTTGGCCCCTGTCCCCTCCGCTCGGCGTCTGGATTGGCTCGGTGCCTAATCATCTCAGCGCCTAATCACCTCAGCGCACTGTATCGTTTAAGTCTTGCGGCACGAGTCGGCTCACGGAAGGCAGAGGACAGGCTCGAAACTTAATCGTTTAAGTCTTCCTGCTCAACGCGGCTCGAGGAAATTACGACCAATGTCTAGGAGCCGTCGCCATTGGGGGCGTCGGCACCATTCTTCCCTAGACAAAAGTCTAGGTTGATGGGGCCGCGCTCGATGGTCTTTACTGAGCCCAAAGCTTAATCGTTTAAGACAGCGTCCCGCACGCCCCATAACAATCCACAAGACACTCCGACGAGGACTCCAGCATATGTCGAAGCAGTCATTGATCACCGCCATCGCCCTGGGCACCGCGGCCCTGGCCGGTGGCGGCCAGGCCCTGGCGGCCGACCTGACCATCTCCTGCGGTGCCGTGGGCGTCGAACTCGAGCTCTGCGAGCAAGGCGTCACCCAGTGGGAGGAGCAGACCGGCCATAGCGTCGATATCGTCTCCACCCCCAACTCCTCCACCGAGCGCCTGTCGCTCTACCAGCAGATCCTCTCCGCCAACTCCAGCGACATCGACGTGCTGCAGATCGATGTGGTGTGGCCGGGCCTGCTGGCCAACCACCTGCTCGACCTCGGCGAGACATTGGGCGAGGACGCCGCCGCGGGTCACTTCCCGGCCATCGTCGAGAACAACACCGTCGACGGTCGCCTGGTGGCCATGCCCTGGTTCACCGATGCCGGGGTGCTCTACTACCGCAAGGATCTCCTCGAGGAGTACGGCTTCGCCCCCCCCGAGACCTGGGAGGAGCTCACCGCGATCGCCCGCGAGATCCAGGCCGGCGAACAGGCCGCCGGCGACCGCATCTGGGGCTATGTGTTCCAGGGCCGCGCCTACGAGGGCCTGACCTGCAACGCCCTGGAGTGGGTGGCCAGCCACGGCGGCGGCACCATCGTCGATGCCGAGGGCAACCTCACCGTCAACAACGCCGACGCCGCCGCGGCCCTGGACCTGGCCGCCAGTTGGATCGGCGACATCACCCCCGAGGGGGTGCTCAACTACACCGAGGAGGAGGCCCGCGGCCTGTTCCAGTCCGGCAACGCCGTGTTCATGCGCAATTGGCCCTACGCCTGGTCGCTGGCCCAGGGCGAGGAGAGCGAGGTCCGCGGCCGGGTGGGCGTGGTCAAGCTGCCCCATGGCGAAGGGGGCAATAGCGCGGCGACGCTAGGCGGCTGGAACCTGGCGGTCTCCCGCTACAGCGAGCACCCCGAGCTCGCCGCCGACCTGGTGGCCTTCCTGACCGGCGAGGCCGAGCAGAAGCGCCGCGCCATCGAGGGCTCCTACAACCCGACCCTCGAGCGTCTTTACGCCGACGAGGAGGTGCTCGCGGCGGTGCCCTTCTTCGGCACCCTCTACGACACCTTCGCCAACGCCGTGGCACGCCCCTCGGCGGCGACCGGCGAGAGCTACGGCCGCGTCTCCAACGCCTTCTTCGATACTACCCATAGCGTGCTCTCCGGCGAGATGTCGGCCCCCGACGCCCTGACCCAACTGGAAGGTCAGCTGCGTCGCCTCGAGCGTCGCTGGAAATGACCCCGGAGCTCGACATGACTACCACGACCCAGAGCGCGCCCACGAGGGCGCGCCCCTATCGCGGCACCAAGGTCCGCCGGCAGCGGGTCCGCGCCGCCTGGACCTTCCTCGCCCCCATGCTCGTCGCCCTGGCCCTGGTGGCCGGCTGGCCGCTGCTGCGCACCTTCTACTTCAGCCTCACCGACGGCACCCTCTCGGCGCTGGGCGACGCCAGCTTTATCGGCCTGGAGAACTACCTGGTCTACGACGACGGCGCCTGGTACGGCCTGCTCACCGACCCCATGTGGTGGCGCTCGGTGTGGAACACGGTGTTCTTCGCCGTGGTCTCGGTGTCCCTGGAGGTGGTATTCGGCGTCATCGTCGCATTGATCCTCAACGCCGAGTTCCGGGGGCGCACGCTGGTGCGCGCCGCGGTGCTGATCCCCTGGGCGATCCCCACCATCGTCTCGGCCAAGATGTGGGCCTGGATGCTCAACGACCAGTTCGGGATCATCAACCACCTGCTGATGACGCTGGGCATCATCGACGCCCCCATCGCCTGGACCGCCAGCGCCACCTACTCCATGTGGGCGGTGATCATGGTCGATGTCTGGAAGACCATCCCCTTCGTCGCCCTGCTCGCCCTGGCCGCCCTGCAGATGCTGCCCAAGGACTGCTACGAGGCCGCCGAGGTCGACGGCATCCACCCGGTCCGGGTGTTCTTCAGGGTGACCCTGCCCCTGATCACCCCGGCGCTGATGGTGGCGGTGATCTTCCGCCTGCTCGACGCCCTGCGCGTGTTCGACGTCATCTACGTGCTGACCTCCAACGCCTCCAGCACCATGACCATGTCGATCTACGCCCGCCAGCAACTGGTCGAGTTCCAGGACGTGGGCTACGGCAGCGCCGCCTCGACCCTGCTGTTCCTGATCATCGCCCTGGCCACGGTGGCCTACCTCTACCTGGGCCGCAACCGCCTGCAACTGGGAGGCGAATGACATGACCTCACGCCGACTCAACAAGCTCATCGCCCGCCTCGGCTTCTGGGTACTGGTGGCCGTGGTTCTGGTCTACGCCGTCTTCCCCTTCTACTACGCCGTGATCACCTCGCTGAAACCCTCCGGCGAGCTGTTCACCGTGAGCTACTGGGTGGATTCGCTGGACGTCTCCAACTATGTGGCGATCTTCGGCCAGAGCAGCTTCGTGCGCGCCATCTTCAACTCCATCCTGATCTCGATCAGCGTGGTCTTTATCGCCCTGCTGCTCGGCATCACCGCCTCCTATGCCCTGGGGCGGGTACGCTTCCGCGGCCGCACCACGGTGATGCTGGTGATCCTCGGGGTGTCGATGTTCCCCCAGGTGGCGGTGCTCTCCGGGCTGTTCGAGGTGATCCGCGCGCTCAATCTCTACAACAACCCGGCCGGCCTGATCCTCAGCTACATCATCTTCACCCTGCCCTTCACCGTCTGGGTGCTGACCACCTTTATGCGGCAACTGCCCCAGGAGCTCGAGGAGGCGGCGATCATGGACGGCGCCACTCCCTGGGTGACCATTACCCGGGTGTTCCTGCCGCTGATGTGGCCGGCCATGGCGACCACCGGGCTGCTGGCCTTTATCGCCGCCTGGAACGAGTTCCTCTTCGCCCTGACCTTCACCCTCTCCGACGACCAGCGCACCGTGCCGGTGGCCATCGCCCTGATCTCCGGCGGCAGCCAGCACGAGCTGCCCTGGGGGCCGATCATGGCCGCCTCGGTGACCGTCACCGTGCCCCTGGTGGTGCTGGTGATGATCTTCCAGAAGCGCATCGTCTCCGGCCTCACCGCCGGCGCCGTCAAGGGCTAACCCCATGCGATGCCACCCCAGGTGGAAAGACCAAGGGGCGCTGGGGGCAGGCCAGAGCGAAGCGTCTTTTTCAAGGGTGAGGAGCATGTCTCCGAACGGGCAGGCCAGGGATGGCCTACCCCGGCCCTGCAAGCGGAGCAGGATGCGAGAGCGCCGCAGGAAAAAGTCGAGCGCCCAGGGAAGGGTTTACAGCGTCTTCGCGAGGCCTGAGCCCAGGTTAGCCCCGTCCTTCATAAGAGCCCTCTGCTAGCACTGTTTTATGTCTCTCAAGGATCCTAAGATGCAAGACAACCTGACCTGGTGGCGCGGTGGCGTCATCTACCAGATCTATCCGCGCAGCTTTATGGACGCCAACGGCGACGGCATCGGCGACCTCAAGGGCATCACCGAGAAGCTCGACTACGTGGCGAGCCTCGGCGTCGACGGCATCTGGCTGTCGCCCTTCTTCACCTCGCCGATGCTCGACTTCGGCTACGACGTCAGCGACTACCGCGATGTCGACCCGATGTTCGGCACCCTGGACGACTTCAAGGCGCTGCTGGCCCGCGCCCACGAACTGGGCCTCAAGGTGATGATCGACCAGGTGATCAGCCATACCGCCGAGGTGCACCCCTGGTTCCAGGAGAGCCGCGCCGACCGCACCAATGCCAAGGCCGACTGGTACGTCTGGGCCGATCCCAAGCCGGACGGCACGCCGCCCAACAACTGGCTGTCGATCTTCGGCGGCTCGGCCTGGACCTTCGACTCCCGGCGCCGCCAGTACTACCTGCACAACTTCCTGACCAGCCAGCCGGACCTCAACTTCCACCACCCCGAGGTGCGTGCCGCCCAGCTGGACAATATGCGCTTCTGGCTGGAACTCGGCGTCGACGGCTTCCGCCTGGACACCGTCAACTTCTACTTCCACGACCCGGCGCTCACCGACAACCCCCCGGTGCCCGCCGGCGAGGCCAAGACCCTCGGCGCCCCGGACGCCAACCCCTATACCTGGCAGCGCCATGTCTATGACCTGAGCCGCCCGGAGAATCTCGACTTCCTCAAGGACCTGCGCGCCCTGATGGACGAGTATCCCGGTACCACCACCGTGGGGGAGATCGGCGACGACAATCCGCTGGCGCGCATGGCCGAGTACACCGCCGGCGGCGACAAGCTGCACATGGCCTACACCTTCGACCTGCTCAACGCGCCCCATTCGGCGACCTATCTCCGCGAGGTGATCGAACGCTTCCAGCGCCTGGCCGGCGACGCCTGGCCGTGCTGGGCGCTCTCCAACCACGACGTGGTAAGAAGCGCCACCCGCTGGGGCGCGGACGAGGACCCGCTCGCCTATCCCAAGGTGGCGCTGGCCATGCTCTTTTCGCTGCGCGGCAGCGTCTGTCTCTACCAGGGGGAGGAGCTGGGCCTGCCGGAGGCGGAGGTGCCCTTCGAGCGCCTCCAGGACCCCTACGGCAAGGTGCTGTGGCCGGAGTTCAAGGGTCGCGACGGCTGCCGCACCCCCATGCCCTGGAGCGATGCCCCCCAGGGCGGCTTTACCGCCGAGGACGTCGAGCCCTGGCTACCGGTGGAGGCCCGCCAGCTGCCGCTGGCCGTCGCCCGCCAGCAGGACGACCCGGCCTCGGTACTCAACGCCACCCGTCGCCTGCTGGCCTTCCGCACCGCCCACCCGGCGCTGGTCGATGGCAACCTGAGCCTGGTCGATGTCGGCGAGGACCTGCTCGGCTTCGTTCGTGAGAAGGGCGACGAGCGGCTCCTCTGCGTCTTCAACCTGACCGGCCAGGCCCACGAGACCCGGCTGCCGATGGCGGTCGGCGACGCGCTGGCGGGGCACGGTTTCCATGCCCAGCGGGACGGCGAGACCCTGCGTCTGCCCCCCTACCAGGCCGCCTGGTTCGCCCTCTGAGCCACACTCATAACCACAGGCCGGCCCGGACGAGGACTCCCATCACCGGGCCGGCAAGGAGACACCCCATGGCAAGCGTCACCCTCGACAAGGTCAACAAGGTCTTCGGCCATACCCATATCATCAAGGACGTCGACCTGGATATCGGCGACGGCGAATTCGTGGTCTTCGTCGGCCCCTCCGGCTGCGGCAAGTCGACCCTGCTGCGGCTGATCGCCGGGCTGGAATCGATCAGCGACGGCGAGCTCTCCATCGCTGGACAGGTGGTCAACGACCTGCCGCCCCGGGAGCGCGGCGTGGGCATGGTCTTCCAGTCCTATGCGCTCTATCCGCATATGACCGTCTACGAGAACATGGCCTTCGGCCTCAAGCTCGCCAAGACCGCCAAGGAGACGATCCACGAGCGGGTCATGGCCACCGCCCGCATCCTGCAACTCGAGGAGCTCCTCGAGCGCAAGCCCAAGGCGCTCTCCGGCGGCCAGCGCCAGCGTGTGGCCATGGGCCGCGCCATGGCCCGGGAACCGCGCATCCTGCTGTTCGACGAGCCGCTCTCCAACCTGGACGCCTCGCTGCGCGTGCAGATGCGCAACGAGATCGCCCGGCTCCATCAGCGCCTCGCCTCCACCATGATCTACGTCACCCACGACCAGGTGGAGGCCATGACCCTGGCCGACAAGATCGTGGTGCTCAACGCCGGCCGGGTCGAGCAGGTGGGCACGCCCCACGAGCTCTACCAGCGTCCGGCCACGCGCTTCGTGGCCGGCTTTATCGGCTCGCCGACCATGAACTTCCTGCCGGCGACACTGGTGGCCGGAAACGACGCGGGGTGCCGGGTGCGCGCCGCGGGTATCGGCGAGCTGGCCCTGCCCCAGGACACCGCCCACCAGGCGGCCGGCGAGGCGCTGACCCTGGGCGTGCGCCCCGAGCACCTGCGGCTGGCCGAGGCCTCCGGCGACAACGCCTTCGAGATCGTCAACGTCGAGTACCTGGGCAACGAGGTCTATGTCTACCTGGCGCCCAAGGCCGGCGAGACCCTGCTGATCCACCGCAGCGAGGCCCCCAGCCCCTGGCGTGTCGGCCAGAAGGTGGCCCTCGTGCCCGACCCCGAGCAGGTGCATCTGTTCGACGCCGACGACCGGGCACTGGGCGTGGCCACCGCCCGGGCGGTGGCCTGAGGCTGGAGGTGGCGCCTCGCCGACGAGGCGCCACCCGGGGCGCGGTGGCCAAGGGCCGGGATTGCGCCTATGATAGCGAGCCAACTGAATCGATCCAGATGGCGAAGGAAGCCCAAGTGTCTACCCCCCGTCGCATGACCCTCAAGGACCTGGCCCGGGAGCTCGGTGTCTCCACCGCGACCATCTCCAACGCCTTCAATCGTCCAGACCAGCTCTCTCCCGCCCTGCGTGAGCGCATCCTCGGCGAGGCCAAGCGCCTGGGCTATCGCGGCCCCGATGCCAAGGCCCGCAGCCTGCGCACCGGGCGCTCGCGGATCATCGCGGTGGTGCTCGCCGAGAGCCTGACCTACAGCATCAACGATGCGGTAGCCAGCGAGCTGCTCTCCGGCATCGCCGAGGTCCTCGATGCCCACGGCCATACCCTGCTGCTGCTCTCCGCCCGGCAGATGCGCAGCGAGCTGCCCGGCGCCGCCAGCATGGCGGATGGGTATATCGTCTATGGCCTGATGCCCAGCCAGGACCTGCTGGAGCCCCTGCCGCCCCAGTCGCCGCTGGTGGCGGTGGACTTCGATGTGGAGGGCCGCCCCTCGATTCATGTGGACGACGAGCCGGCCTGCTACGCCATCGCCCGCCACGCTCTGAGCCGCAGGGCACGCCGCCCCGCCATCATCAACCTGCGCCTTACCGCCGAGCCCTGCAACGGCCCCATCGGCGCCGACCGGCGGCTGCTCAGCGCCGACCAGACCATCACCCGCTCGCGGCTCTGTGGCTTCTATCGGGCCCTGGCCGAGGCGGGGCATGATCCCGCCGGCGTGCCCATGTGGAACGTCGAGGAGAACACCTTCGAGGTGTGCGCCCCGGTGCTCGAGGCGCTCCTCGACCTGCCCGAGGACGAGCGTCCCGACCTGCTGCTGTGCATGTCTGACCGCATCGCCCTGACCGCCCTGACCCTGGCCGAGCGGCGCGGCCTGCGCGTCCCCGAGGACCTGCGCCTGACCGGCTTCGACGGCATCGCCGAGGGCCAGTACCGGGCCCCGCGGCTGACCACGGTGCGCCAGGACAGCGTCGAGAAGGGGCGCATGGCGGCGCGCATGATCCTCGGCCTGACCGAGCCCCGCTCGCATACCCTCACCACCGAGCTCTGGCTCGGCGACAGCTGTCCCTGAAGGGCTTGCACTTTCCCTGCATAATGGCTGACCAAAGCCTGCACCCCGGCGAGCCAGACTGGGGTGTTTCCCGCGCTCGTGTGGAGAGATCAAGATGCGGCTGCCCCGCTACCTGCTATCGCGCCTCGGCTTCAAGCTCTTCGCCGTGATCCTGGTGGTCAATGTGGCCACCTCGGCGCTGCTCTTCGTGGGCGTCTCGCGCAGCCTCGACCAGGGCTTTATCGACTACCTGGAGACCACCCAGGCCAACCGCGCCCGCCAGCTCGCCGAGGCCCTGGGCGAGGAGTGGCGCCGACGCGGCGACTGGCAGTGGCTGCGCGAGACCCACCGCGCCTGGTATCGCCTGGTGCGCCAGCAGCTATTGGCCGGTCGCGAGGACCCCCGGGGCCTGGAGCCGCCGCTCGGCAATGCCCGGGACTTCGTGCTCAACGATGCCCAGGGGCTGCCGGTGATCGGCCTGGAGCGCCGCCACGACGAGGAGGAGGCCCCGGAGCTGGTCTGGCTGCCCATCGAGAGTGACGGCGAGAAGGTCGGCTCCCTGGGCTATCGGCGTCCCGAATCGCTGATGGCGCGCATGGACCGGGTCTTCCTGGAGCGCCAGCAGCGCAACCTGAGCATCATCGTCGCCTCCCTGGTGGTGGCCTCGCTGCTGCTGGCCGGCGGCCTCTCCTGGTGGCTGGGGCGACGCACCGGCGGCATGGCCCTGGCCACCCGGCGCCTCACCGAGGGCGACTACAGCATGCGCCTGACCGAGCGCGGCCACGACGAGCTGTCGCGCCTGGCCCACGACTTCAATGTGCTGGCGGCGACCCTGGAGGCCAATCGCCAGGCCCGCAGTCGCTGGGTCGCGGATATCGCCCATGAGCTACGCACCCCCCTGGCGGTACTGCATGGCGAGATCGAGGCGATGCAGGACGGTATCCGCCCCCTCAACGACACCAGCCTGCACTCCCTCGCCCAGGAGGTGGCCCAACTGGAGCGCCTGGTGGCCGACCTGCGCCTGCTGGCCCAGAGCGATGCCGGCGCCCTGGAGGCCTCCCTGGCGCCCCTCGACCTGAGCGAGGCCCTGGCCACCCGGCTGGAGGAGGCCCGGGGCTGGCTGGAGGACCGCGGCCTGACCCTGGAAACCCATATCCAGGGCCCGGCACCGATACGCGGCGATATGCAGCGCCTGCGCCAGCTGTGGAATAACCTGCTCGACAATAGCTGCGCCTACACCGAGGCCCCGGGGCACCTGAGGGTGACCCTGAGCCAGGACGCCGAGCGGGTGCGGGTGACCTGGGAAGACAGCGCCCCCGGGGTGCCCGCGGCGGCCCTGCCGCGGCTCACCGAGCGCCTCTACCGGGTCGAGGGCTCCCGCAACCGCGCCAGCGGCGGCAGCGGCCTGGGACTGGCCATCGCCAAGGCGCTGGTCACCACCCATGGCGGGCGCATGCACGCCTCCCCCTCACCGCTGGGCGGGTTATGCTGGACCCTCGAGTTCCCCCGCCTGCTGGAAGACACCCGCTAACGGAGACCACGCCATGCTCCCCGATGACACCATCCTGGTGGTGGAAGACGAGCCCAAGATCGCCCAGCTGGTGGGCGACTACCTGGCGGGCAACGGCTTCGCCTGGCACCACCTCGCCCATGGCGATGCGGTGATCCCCTGGCTCGGCGAGCAGACCCCGAGCCTGGTACTGCTCGACCTGATGCTGCCCGGTACCGACGGCCTGACCCTGTGCCGGGAGATCCGCGCCCGCTGGCCGGCACTGCCGGTGATCATGCTCACCGCCCGGGTCGAGGAGGTGGACCGCCTGCTGGGCCTGGAGCTGGGCGCCGACGACTATATCTGCAAGCCCTTCAGCCCCCGGGAGGTGGTGGCGCGGATCAAGGCGGTGCTGCGCCGCAGCCGCGCCCAGGATGCCCCCGTGGCGGAGAACGGCCTGAGCCTCGACGACGAGGGCTGGCGGGCCCTGGCCGACGGCCATGACCTGGAGCTGACCGCGGTGGAATTCCAGCTGCTCAGGGTGATGATGCAGGCCCCGGGGCGCATCTTCTCCCGGGATCAGTTGATGGATCATATGTACCGGGATCACCGGGTGGTCTCCGAGCGCACCGTGGACAGTCATATCAAGAAGCTGCGCAAGAAGATCGCCGAGGTCTGGCCGGAGCGCGAGATCATCCGCTCGGTCTATGGCGTCGGCTATAAATACCAGCCCGAGGAGTAGACTGGCAGGAGGTACGACTCGAGGGGCGCTGGGGGCAGGTCGAAGCTGAGCGTCTTTTTCAGGGGTGAGGAGGACTCCTCCGAACGGGTAGGCCATGGATGGCCTACCCCGGTCCTGCAAGCGGAGCAGGATGCGAGAGCGCCGCAGGAAAAAGTCGAGTGCCCAGGGAGGGGTCCACAGCGTCTTCGCGGGGGTCCGGCCTTCCGGGTGCCTGCCCCCAGAGTAGTCCTGCGCAAAAATCGATAACTCGGGCAAAGGGGAAATAAGATCCGTGCTTCCCCGAAGCTTGCACCCTCCCTGCACAAGCGACGACGACACTGAAGGCATCGACACACCGCAAAGGAGACGTTCGATGCCGATCACCCGCAAGCGGCTGATACCCGCCCTGCTGACCCTGGCCATCGCCCCCCTGTCGCTGACGGCCCTGGCCGATGGCCAGCGCGTCGGCCACCACGAGGGCCCCCATGGGGGGCTCCATGACGCCGGCCCCCGCCACGAGGCACTGCTCGAACGCCTCGACCTGGATGCCGAGACCCGGGCCGCCATCGACGAGGCCCGCCGAGCGCACCAGGCGACGCTGCACGAGCTGCACGCCGAGCACCGCGCCGAGCTGGAGGCGCTGCTGAGTGACGAGCAGCGCCAGGCCCTCGCCGAGGCCCGCCAGGAGCATCGCCAGCAACGCCGTGCCGCCATGCAGGCGCGCCTGGATGCCCTGATCGACGACTGGGCGCTCTCCGACGAGCAGCGTGAGGCCCTGACGGCCACCCGCGCCACCATCGCCGGCGACCTGGCCGAGCTCCGCGAGCGCGAGTTCGACGACCGGGAGGCGCGTCGCGACGCACTGCGCGAGCTGCGCGCGTCGCACCACGCCGCCCTCGCCGAGATCCTCGACGAGGCCCAGCTCGCCGAGCTCCAGGAGGCCATGCGCCCCGAGCGTGGTGAGCGTCACGGCAAGGACCGCGGTCACCGCCACCACGACGCCTGACCCACGCTTCCCTCACCCCGCGACGCCCGGCTCCTGCCGGGCGTCGTCGTTTCTTGTCGCCTCCCTGCCCTCTCCGCCCCCGGGTTGAAGATCCGTCGAGAAGTGCGTATTTTATTTGAACGGGCAATCAATAAAAATCCATTATGCATTAGCGATTGCCGGTCGCCTCGCCGACCGTGCCGGGGAAGCCCATCGGCTCCCCACTTGCCCCGACGCGACGCTTATCGCGTGTCTCGTATCCCGTTGCGACCCTGGCCGGCTCATCAGCAGGCAGGGCGATGAGATCACCGCTATTTTAATTGTGTGTTCAATCAAAATAACGACGATCCCAACCCCAGCACCCGGCCCCTTCGGTGCGAGACACAATATCAATAACTAGGGAGTCCCCCATGAACCAAGACAACCCGCGACGAGACCGGCTCAACCCCGCCGTCTTCCACGGCTCGGTGGCCGGTATCCTGATCTTCCTCGTCCTCACCATGACCTTCACCGACCAGGCCGGCGCCTTCTTCGATGCCGCCCTGGCCTGGGTCAACCAGACCTTCGGCTGGTACTACATGCTGGCGGTGGTGGCCTACCTGGTCTTCGTGATCCTGATCGGCTGCTCGCGCTTCGGCAGCATCCGCCTGGGCCCGGACCATGCCCGGCCGGAGTTCTCCCTGCTCTCCTGGTCGGCGATGCTGTTCGCCGCCGGTATCGGTATCGACCTGCTGTTCTTCAGCGTCGCCGAGCCGGTGGCCCACTACCTGGCGCCGCCGGACCTGACTCCGGAGAGCCAGGAGGCGATGCGCGCCGCCGTGGTGCAGACCTTTATGCACTGGGGCCTCTCCGGCTGGGGCCTCTATGTGCTGATGGGCATGGCCCTGGCCTACTTCAGCTACCGCCATCGCCTGCCGCTGGCCATCCGCAGCGCCCTCTACCCGCTGCTGGGCAAGCGTATCCATGGCCCCATCGGCCATGCGGTGGATATCACCGCGGTGCTCTCCACGGTGTTCGGCATCGCCACCAGCCTGGGCATCGGGGTGATGCAGCTCAACTACGGCCTCAACTACATGTTCGACGTGCCGGAGAGCCTCTCGGTGCAGGTGATCCTGATCGTCCTGGTGGTGATTATGGCCACCATCTCGGTGGTCAGCGGCGTGGAGAAGGGCATCCGTCGCCTCTCCGAGTTCAATATGCTGCTGGCGCTGGCCCTGCTGCTGTTCGTGCTCTTCCAGGGCCACACCCTGCAACTGCTCGACAAGCTGGTGAACAACGCCGGCGACTACTTCGCCGGCTTCGTGGCCAAGAGCTTCGACACCTACGCCTTCGCCGGCGAGGGCGCCAACCAGTGGAAGATGTGGTGGACCATCTTCTTCTGGGGCTGGTGGATCGCCTGGACGCCCTTCGTCGGCCTCTTCCTGGCGCGCATCTCCCGCGGGCGCACCATTCGCGAGTTCGTCGCCGGGGCCCTGGGCATCCCGCTGGCCTTTATGATGGTGTGGATGTCGGTGTTCGGTAACAGCGGCATCGAGCTGGTGGCTCAGGGCGCCGTGGAACTGGGCGAACAGGCCCTCAACACCCCCCAGACCACCATGTACACCCTGCTGGAGTCCTACCCCTGGGTGGGCCTGACCGCCGCCGTGGTGACCCTCCTGGGCATCGTCTTCTTCGTCACCTCGGCGGACTCCGGGGCCCTGGTGCTGGCCAACTTCACCTCCATCCTCTCCGACGTCAACCACGACGCCCCGGTGCGCCTGCGCATCTTCTGGTCGGCGGTGATCGGCCTGGTCACCGTGGCCCTGCTGATGGCCGGCGGCCTGGCGGCCCTGCAGAGCGCCGTGGTGGTCACGGCGCTGCCCTTCTCGGTGGTGATCTTCGCCATCATGGCGGGCCTCTACCGGGCCCTGCGCATGGAGGGCGACAAGGCCGAGGCGCGGCGCCGCATCGCCGGCACCGCCCCCGGCGGCGACTGGCGGGAGCGCCTCGACCGCGCCCTGGACACCTCCAACCGGGCCGGCGCCGGCGCCACCATCGAACACGCCATTCGCCCGGCCCTGACCCAGTTCGCCGAGGAACTGGAGGGCCGGGGTCAGAGCGCCAGCGTCAGCGAGGAGCGCCTCGAGGACGAGCCCCTGCCGCGACTCACCCTGCAGGTGGACTTCGAGGAGGCCCAGAGCTTCGTCTACCAGGTGCGCCCTCACCGCCTGCGGGCACCGAGCTTCCTGCCGGCGGATGACGACTACTACCTGCGCCTGGACGTCTACCTGGCCGAGGGCGGCCTGGGGCAGGACCTCAATGGCTATACCCGCGGCCAGGTGATCGGCGACGTCCTGGCGGAGTATGAGCGTCACCTGGAGTTCCTGGCCCTGTCCCGCGCCGACAGCGCCAAGGTGCATGCCATGCCCGGCTCCATCGGCGAGCTGAGCTAACCAGCACTCGCCATGCCGGCAGAACGACGGCGGCCCTTGGGGGCCGCCGTCGTCGTATGGTCCCCCCGCCCCCTCAGCGGGTATGATGGCGCCTCCCCTAGCCGAGGTACGTGATGATGTTGGATACCGCTCGCCGGCACCGCCCCTGGTCCTCCCTCCTGGCCCTGCTGCTGCTGGCCCTGCCCGGCGCCGCCCTGGCCGACGACGACTGGCCCCGGGGCCACTACCCGCTGCCGGAGCACGGCAGCCTGGTCGGCGCGCCCTATACGGTCGCGGCGAGCCACGAGCAGACCCTGCTGGATATCGCCAGGGAGCATGCCGTGGGCTACGAGGAGATCCGCAACGCCAACCCGGAGGTCAGCCTGTGGCTGCCCGGCGAGGGCACCGAGGTGGTGATCCCCGCCCAGCACCTGCTGCCGGACGCGCCCCGGGAGGGCATCGTCATCAATATCGCCGAGCTGCGACTCTACTATTATCCCGAGGTGGGCGACGGCGAGACGCCACGGGTCGAGACCTACCCCATCGGCATCGGCCGCGAGGGCTTCGATACCCCCCTCGGCACCACCCGCACCACCATGAAGCTGGAAGACCCGGCCTGGTACCCTCCCGAATCGGTACGCCAGGAAGCCGCCGCCCGGGGCGAGGAGGCGCCCGCCGTGGTGCCGCCGGGGCCGGACAACCCCCTGGGACGCCACGCCATCCTGCTGGAGATCCCCGGCTACCTGATCCATGGCACCAACCGCCCCGACGGCATCGGCATGCGTGCCAGCCGCGGCTGCATCCGCATGTTCCCGGAAGACGTGGAGGCGCTGTTCCGCTCGGTGCCGGTGGATACCCCGGTCAACCTGATCGACCAGCCCTTCAAGGCCGCCTGGCAGGACGGCACCCTCTACGCCCAGTCCTTCGCCACCCCCGAGGTGGAGGAGCGGGCCCTGACTCACCGCCTCGAGGCCCTGGCGACCCTGGAGGCGCTCAAGGCCGAGGCGCAGGTCGCCATCGACTACGCCGTGCTCAGCGAGGCCCTGGATGCCGCCCCGGGACGGATCGTCGGCCTCTCCCCCGGCGCCTGATTGCTTCCCGGAGCTATACAGCCGGGAGCTATCCTCATAAGAAACCCATGAGGATAGCCCCATGACGCCTTCCCCCGAGTGGCGGGTCTCACGATGGTTGAATAGCGAGCGCCCCCTGACCCTGGCCGGGCTCAGGGGGCGGGTGGTCCTGCTCCACGCCTTCCAGATGCTGTGCCCCGGCTGCGTGCTGCATGGCCTGCCCCAGACCCAGCGGGTGGCGCGGCTGCTGGCCGGCACACCGCTGACGGTGGTGGGCCTGCATACCGTCTTCGAGCATCACGCGGTGATGGGGCCCGAGGCCCTGGCGGTGTTTCTCGCCGAGCATGGCTACGACTTTCCGGTGGGCATCGACGCCCCCGGCCCCGCCGGCGACCCCCTGCCTCGCACCATGCGCGCCTATGGCCTGGAGGGCACCCCCAGCACCCTGCTCTTCGATGCCCGGGGACGGCTACGCTATCGCCACTTCGGCGTCGAGGAGGACCTGCGGCTGGGTGCCCAGCTGGGGCTGCTGCTGCAGGAGGCGGAGACCTCCTAAGCTCTATACGAAAACTGCCTGCGCTCGCCGACGTTTCGTACGCCCCCTAACGACAGCGGGGGCGCCATGGCGCCCCCGCGACTGTCGCCTCCCGAAGGGATCAGAAGAAGCCCAGCGGGTTGATGTCGTAGCTGACCAGCAGGTTCTTGGTCTGCTGATAGTGCTCGAGGGCCACCTTGTGGGTCTCGCGGCCGACGCCGGACTTCTTGTAGCCGCCGAAGGCGGCATGCGCCGGGTACTGGTGGTAGCAGTTGGTCCAGACGCGACCGGCCTGGATGCCGCGCCCCATGCGGAAGGCGACGTTGATATCGCGACTCCAGACCCCGGCCCCCAGGCCGAACTCGGTGTCGTTGGCGATGGCCAGCGCCTCGGCCTCGTCCTTGAAGGTGGTCACCGCCACCACCGGGCCGAAGATCTCCTCCTGGAAGACGCGCATCTTGTTATGGCCCTTCACCAGGGTCGGCTGAATGTAGTAGCCCTGGTCGATGCCCGCCTCCAGGCTCTCCTTGTCGCCACCGGTGAGGAACTCGGCGCCCTCCTGACGGGCGATCTCCATATAGGACAGGATCTTGTCGAACTGCTCCTGGGAGGCCTGGGCGCCCACCTGCACCTCGGTATCCAGGGGATTGCCGCGCTTGATCTGGCCGACCTTGTCCATGACCTTGGCCATGAAGGCGTCGTACATGGACTCCTGGATCAGCGCCCGGGACGGGCAGGTACACACCTCGCCCTGGTTGAAGAAGGCCAGCACCAGCCCCTCGGCGGCCTTGTCGATGAATTCCGGCTCGGCGTTCATGATATCGGCGAAGTAGATATTCGGCGACTTGCCGCCCAGCTCCACGGTGGAGGGAATGATGTTGTCGGCGGCGCACTTGAGGATATGCGCGCCCACCGGGGTGGAGCCGGTAAAGGCGATCTTGGCGATGCGCTTGCTGGTGGCCAGCGCCTGGCCCGCCTCGGCGCCATAGCCGTTGACGATATTGACCACCCCCGGCGGCAGCAGGTCGCCGATCACCTCCATCAGCTTGAGGATCGAGGCCGGGGTCTGTTCGGCGGGCTTCATCACCACGCAGTTGCCGGCGGCCAGCGCCGGGGCCAGCTTCCAGGTGGCCATCAGCAGCGGGAAGTTCCAGGGGATGATCTGCCCCACCACGCCCAGCGGCTCGTGGAAGTGGTAGGCCACGGTATTGGCGTCGATATCGGCGGCGGTGCCTTCCTGGGCGCGCAGGCAGCCGGCGAAGTAACGGAAGTGATCGATGGCCAGCGGCAGGTCGGCGTTGAGGGTCTCGCGTACCGCCTTGCCGTTGTCCCAGGTCTCGGCCACGGCCAGGGCCTCGAGGTTCTGCTCGATGCGATCGGCGATCTTCAGCAGGAGATTGCTGCGCTCGGCGGCGGCGGTCTTGCCCCAGGCCGGGGCGGCCTTATGGGCCGCGTCCAGGGCCAGCTCGATATCCTCGGCACCCGAGCGCGGCACCTGGCAGAAGACCTGACCATTGACCGGGCTGACGTTATCGAAGTACTGGCCCTTCACCGGCGGCACGAACTCGCCGCCGATATAGTTGCCATAACGGGACTCGAAGCCGACTACCGCGCCGGGCTGACCGGGATTGGCGTAGATCATGGCGTATCTCCTGAGATTATCGTTGTTGAATCGGACACCTCCCAGTGTTGGCCAACGGCGACGCTCGGGGCATCATGCCATGGCAGGAGGAGGCCTCCTCCTTTGGGAGGAGGCGACTATCGACAACGAGGAGCGTCCATGCATAGGTTGCTGGTGGCCGACGACCACCCCCTGTTTCGCGAAGCGATTAGCGGCGTGATCGCCGCCGGCCTCGAGGCCAGCGAGGTCCTCGAGGCGGCCAGTCTCGCCGAGGCGCTACGGCTGGCCACGACCCATGAGACCCTGGACCTGGTGCTGCTCGACTTGGGGCTGCCGGACGCCGACGGCCTGAGCGGCCTGACCCGGCTGCGGGAGGCGGCCCCGGAGCTGGCGGTGGTGATCGTCTCCGCCGAACAGCAACGGGCCACCGTGCTCGAGGCCCTGGAGCTGGGCGCCGTGGGCTATATCCCCAAGTCGACGCCCCGGGAGACGCTGCTCGATGCCCTGCGCCAGGTGCTCGAGGGCCAGGTCTATCTGCCGCCGACCATCATGCGCACGCCGCCCGCCCCCGCTGCGTCGCCGGCCCCCCTCGCGGAGAATCCCCTGACCG
>NZ_BRCY01000007.1:0-119353 GCF_023708045.1 Halomonas sp. NCCP-2165 | reverse complement strand
TGCACCATATGCGCCAGCACCTCGCGGAGAATCCCCTGACCGTCCTGACCGACAAGCAGCGCGAGGTGCTGGCGCATATGGTGCAGGGGGAGTCCAACAAGATGATCGCCTACCGCCTGGCCATCGCCGAGACCACCGTCAAGACCCATGTCTCGGCGATCCTGCGCAAGCTCAAGGTCAGCAGCCGGGTCCAGGCGATCCTGCTGGCCAGCGACTGGCTAAGACGCGCCTGATTCCTCCCGGCCGGGGCGCCGCAGGCCAAGCATGGCCATCTTGAGACGCAGCGGCTTGACCGGCTTGAGCAGATAGCCGTAGCCCCGGGCCCGCGCCTGGGCCTTGAGCCCGGCATCGTGGTGGGCGGTGATCAGGATCACCGGCAGCTCGGGCCACTCCCGGCGCAATCGCGCCGCCACCGCCAGGCCATCCGTCTCCCCCAGGTGATAGTCGACGATCAACAGGTCCGCCCCCTCGCCGCGCTCCAGGTCGTCGACCCCGGTCGCGGTCCGGGCGTCGCACCCCCAGCCTTCGAGCAGGGCCCGCATGCCGATGCAGGTCTCCGGGTCGTTATCGATCACCCAGGCCGTCAGGCCCCTCAGCGGCGCCTCCGCCCCGACCTCCGGCGGCGCCTCGGGATAGGTCCGCCCATAGGGCACCCGGATCGAGAACCGGGCCCCCCGCCCGGGCCGGGAGACCAGCCCCAGGGGGTGATCGAGCAGGCCGGCGATGCGCTCGACGATGGCCAGCCCCAGGCCCAGGCCGCGGTCGGCGCGGTTCCGGTCGGCGGGCCCCCGGCGAAACTCCTCGAAGATCGCCCGCTGCTGGTCCTCGGCGATGCCGCAGCCGCTGTCGACCACCCAGATCTCGAGGCCCTCGGGGCGGCGCCGGCAGCCCAGCAACACCCGCCCCGAGGGGGTATAGCGGATGGCATTGCCGAGCAGGTTGCGCACCACCCGGGCCAGCAGGGTCAGGTCGGAGTCGATGACCGCCCGGCTCGGCACATAGTGGAAGTCGAGCCCTTCGGCGGCGGCCAGTTGGCGATGCTCCTCGGCCAGCACATCGAGGAGCTCGCCGACCGGGAAGCTGCCGCGATCGGGCGTCAGCACCCCGGCATCCAGCCGCGAGATATCCACCAGGGTGCCCAGCAGCGTCTCCACGTCCTGCAGGGAACGGCCGATATGCCGCACCAGGCGCCGCGGCTCCTCGCCCAGGTCCTGGGACTCCAGGGCACTGCTGAACAGGCGTGCCGCATTGAGGGGCTGCAGCAGATCGTGGCTGACCGCGGCCAGGAACTTGCTCTTGGAGAGGTTGGCCGCCTCGGCCTCCGCCTTGGCCTCGCGCAGCGCCTCCAGGGTATGGCGCAGGGTCTCGGTGCGCTCGCGCACCTGCTCGGCCAGCACCACCGTATGCTCGAAGGCGGCATAGGGGGCGGTGCCCGGTTGGGCGCTGGACTCCACCCGCTCGATCAGGGCGGCGCAGATGCGCCGCAGGCGGGCGTTCTCCTCGACCAGCGCCGCCGGGCTCTGGCCCGGCTCAATCCCCGGCAGATCCAAGGGCGACGCCGGTGAAGGTCTGGTTGATGTGTCGACCATGGTGCTGTTCCCCGTAAGTATTGAAGCCGATCACCCGGCGCTCCCGCAGCAGCCGCGAAGCCGCCTCCTGCCGTCCCAGGGCCTCGATCTCCAGGCGCCGCAGGAAGCAGTCGCAGCCGATGATCAGGCTCGGCGGACCCAGGCGGCTGGCCAGGGCATCCAGGGTCGCGGCCAGGTCCTCGAGGATCGGCGCCGGGGTCATGGCGGTCAGCACGATGCCGGTCTCCACCGCGCAATAGAAGCTCAGGCTGCCATCCGCATTGACCCGCTGGATGGAGCGCACGAAGTGGTCGTCACCGATGCGTACCGCCAGGGGATGGCGAGCGAAGACCCCGGCGTCCAGGGCCTCGGGAGCCAGCCCCACCAGCCGGGCATAGGCCTCGACGGCGGGAACGGCATTGAGCTCCAGCACCCGGCGTCGCTCCCGGTCGGCGCGGGTGACCACCAGCTTCTCGCCCCGCGGTCGCAGGTGGTGGGTGCTGAAGACCTCGAAGGGCAGGCGGGTATTGATGGCCAGCACCACCGCCGCCCCGCTATGGAAGCGTCCCTGGCTGTACACATGGGTACGGGCCAGGTAATTGTCGTCCCCCGCCGAGCCCCCGAAGCTGGGGATGCTGCCCAGGGCCGCGTCCAGGGTCGCCAGCACCTGCTCCTCGCGGCTGGAGAGCCCATCCAGCAGGGTCATCACGAAGGTCTGCTCGGCGATGGGCGCCAGGGCCTGGCGGCGACAATCCGCCAGCAAGTCGTCGCAGAGGCGCTGGGCCTGGACCAGGTCGAAGGCCTCCAAGTCGGTGACCAGGGCCAGGGAGACCGCGAAGTGGCGGGCATCGAAGCCGATGGCGACCACCCGTCCCCGGCCATAGCCCTCGCTGGTGATCTCCCCGGCGGTGGTGCAGCCGGCCACGGGCACCTCGCCGAAGGCGGCGGTCAGCGCCTCGCCCAGGGCGTCGAGGGGGTACTCGGTGCTGCAGAAGAACAGCACCAGCTCCAGCTGGGAATGCCGCAGCGCCGCCGCCAGCTCGGCGGCGGCGGCCTCGGGGTCCCGGGCCCGGGTATCGGCCTGGCACAGGGGCGGGGCGACGGTATCACGCATGACAGGGCATCCTTTCTCGGTCTGCGGCCAGTCTAGCACCCCGAGAAACGCCGGGATAAAGGGATTCAGGCCCTAGCATGGGTGCCAGAGGGGCGCCCGGTGCGCCTGGGGCAGAACTGACGTCAGGCCCTCAACTGGTGCCAGAAGCGCGCCAGGCGCCCCCTGTTGGTGCGGCCGGGTCGGGCAGTGAGCCAGGGCGCCAGCCAGCGGGTCACCAGGGGGATGAACAGGAACACCATCACCGGGGTCAGCATCAGGGTGGTGGCCAGCACCCTGAGCACCAGGGGCAGGCTCGCCAAGGCCTCGCCGAACAGCCATTGATGGCCCAGGGAGACCGGGAAGAAGGCCAGCCAGATGGCCACCGCCTGCTTCCAGCGCGGCGGGGTCTGGCCGCCGGCCTCGCGGAACCAGCTATCGAGGCCGGTGGCGCGGTGCGCGTGGGGCGTCAGGTAGAGGCCCTCGCCGCGTTCGAGCCAGGCGCGCCGGGAGGCGGAGTGCTCCCAGGCGTCGAGGGTCTCGGCATCGCTGAAGCGGAAGATGATCTGGTACTCGTCGTCGCCGGGGGGCGGCGCCAGCACGCCGGAGCCCAGGTAACCGCGGAAGTCGGCGGCGAGCTCGCGGCCCTCGTCGAGCCAGGCCATGAAGTCGGGGTAGCGGCCGCGGGCCACGCGGCGGGCCACCATCAGGGTGACGGGTGACATCGTGTATCTCCTCGATCCACACGGCGACCCGGGTAGGGTCGCCTCGGCAGTCGGGGCCGGGTAAGGCCCCCTGCATGGGGGATGCAAAAAGTACACCATTTCTCGGTGCGTCTCTACCACCGCGCAGAGAGGGGGAATGGCTAAGGAGCGCTGGGGACACGCCCCTCGGCCATTCTCCAACGATAAGCCCTCCCAAAAAGAGATTCTGCTCAGACTTAGCGTAAAACCACGACATGGCAGATCTCCGGCTTGCTGTTGTGGGAACTCGGCTATGCCGAGTGATGGGTCAGCCCCCCAGGGCGCCTGGCGGCGCCAATCGCTCGGAAGAATCCGAGCTCCCACAGAAACCACGGTGGCGGTTTGGGGGGCAGCATAGAATCTTCCAGCATGGCATTCACGCCAGAGTGCGAAGAACCTAACAAAAAGGGCATGGCTATCCTGGCCATGCCCTTGGCTTGCCTGCCGCGCGGGTCGCTCAGGCGGCCACCGCCACCGGGGCGGCGCCGCGCTTGATCATGGCGTAACCCAGGCCGGTGATCAGCGAGCCGATCACGATGGCGCCCAGGTAGAGCAGCGCCGGGGTGATGGCGTTGGGGATCAGCAGCACGAAGATGCCGCCGTGGGGAGCCATCAGCTTGGCGCCCACCAGCATGGAGAGGGCCCCGGTCACCGCGCCGCCCAGCATGCAGGCCGGAATCACCCGCAGCGGGTCCTTGGCGGCGAAGGGGATGGCGCCCTCGCTGATAAAGCAGAAGCCCAGCACGAAGGAGGCCTTGCCCGCCTCCCGCTCCGGCTCGGAGAACTTCGACTTGGCCACGAAGCTGGCGATGCCCATGCCGATGGCCGGCACCATGCCGGCGGCCATGATCGCCGCCATGGGACCATAGGTCTCGGAGGCCAGCAGGCCGACGCCGAAGGTGTAGGCGGCCTTGTTGACGGGTCCGCCCAGGTCGAAGCACATCATCGAACCCAGCAGGATGCCCAGCAGCACGGCGTTGGTGGAGCCCATGCCCTCGAGGAAGGTGGTCAACGCGGAGAGCACGGCCGCCACCGGCTCGCCGACCACATAGATCATCGTCAGGCCGGTGACCAGGCTGGCCACCAGGGGGATGATCAGGATCGGCTTGAGGGACTCGACGCTCGGGGGCAGCTTGACGTGGCGCGCCACGGCCAGCGCCACATAGCCGGCCAGGAAGCCGGCGAGGATACCACCGATAAAGCCGGCGCCGATCTCCGCGGCCAGCATGCCGCCGATCATCCCCGGGGCGATGCCGGGGCGGTCGGCGATGGAGTAGGCGATATAGCCGGCCAGCACCGGAATCATCAGGGCGAAGGCGGTGCCGCCGCCGATCTGCATCAGCGCCGCGGCGAGGGTCCCCTCCTCCTGGAAGGCCTCGATACCGAAGACGAAGGAGAGCGCGATCAGCAGGCCCCCGGCCACCACCATGGGCAGCATAAAGGAGACCCCGGTGAGCAGGTGCTTGTAGACGCCCTTCTCCTTGATGCCCTTCTTCGCCTCGCCCTTGCCCGAGGATATGGCGGCGCCGGCGCTCTCCACCTCGGCGTTCTCCAGCGCCGCGGCGATGGTGGCCTGGGCCTTCTTCAGGGCATTGCCGGTGGAGGTGCGGTAGACCCGCTTGCCGGCGAAGCGGGTGGGATCCACCTCGATATCGCAGGCCAGGATCACCACCTCGGCGGCGGCGATCTCCTCGTCGGTGAGCTGGTCCTGGGCGCCCACCGAGCCCTGGGTCTCGACGCGGATCTCGTGGCCCAGCGCCTTGCCCGCTTCACTCAGGGCCTCGGCGGCCATAAAGGTATGCGCCACCCCGGTGGGACAGGCGGTCACCGCCACGAGGCGCGTGGCGCCGGCGGGAGCCGCCGGGGCCTCCTCGGCCGGGGCGCTGAACTCGCCGGCGTCCCGCTCGGCCCGGGCCAGGAAGGCCCCGGGGTCGGCCAGGGCCTCGGCCAGCGGGGCCTGGAAGAGGCGCTTGCCGGCGAAGCGTGCCGGCTCCGGCACCCGCTCCGCGGCCACCACCACCAGGTCGGCGGCGGCGATGGCCTCGGCGTCGAGGGGCGTGACGGGTTCGAGCTGGCTATGCATCTCCACCCGGGCCTGCCAGCCCAGCCGGCCGGCGGCCTGCTCCAGGCGGCGGGCGGCGAGGAAGGTGGTGGCCATGCCGCTGGGGCAGGCGGTCACGAGGATGACGTTCATGCGAGGGCTCCCCCTGCGTCCACGTCGTTGAGACGACGCACGCGGGTCTGTTGTTGGAGTTGATGGAGGTCCGGGGCCTGGGGATTGCCCACCCCGAGATGACGGACCGCTTCGGCGGAGAGGGCCGTGGCCAGGCGCAGGGTGCGCTCGGCGGGCCAGTTGGCCAGCACGCCATGCAGCATGGCGGCGACCAGGGTGTCGCCGGCACCCACGGTGCTGGCCACGTCCACGGCGGGGGGCAGGGCCTGCCAGGCACCGCGCCGGCCCACCCAGAGCACGCCCTCGGCGCCGGCGGAGATCACCGCCTCGTCGACGCCGGCGGCGTGCAGGCGCAGGCCGGCGCGCCGCCGGGCCGCCGCCGACTCGAGGGACTCGCCGGCCCAGGCGGCCAGCTCCTCCTCGTTGGGCTTGACCGCGGTGGGCCCCGCGGCGATGGCGGCGTCGAGCGCCGCGCCACTGGTGTCCACCCAGAGCGGCAGGCCATGGGCCTGGAGGCGGGTAATCAGCCCGGCCAGATCCGCCGGGGCGAGCCCCGGCGGCAGGCTGCCGGCGATCACCAGGGCCTGGGGGCGCCGCGCGGGATCGCTCAGGCGCGCCGCCAGGTCACGTTCCAGGTCCGCCAGGTCGGCGGCACTCAGGGAGAGGCCCGGACCATTGATATCGGTGACCCGGCCGTCCGCCTCGGCCAGCTTGGCGTTGATGCGGGTCTCGCCGGGGCGGCGCAGGCAGGCATCCTCCACCCCCAGGGCCTGGAAGGCGCGCAGGAAGGGGCCGTCGTTGTCGGCGCCGAGGACGCCCGCCACGGCGACCTCATGGCCGAGGCCCACCAGCACCCGGGCCACGTTGACGCCCTTGCCGGCGGCCTCCAGGTGGGTCTCCCGGGTGCGGTTGACCTCGCCGGGGACCAGCCGCTCGAGGCGCAGCGACAGGTCCAGGGCGGGATTCAGGGTCAGGGTCAGGATCTTGGCCATCTCAGCGCGCCTCCAGGGCGTCGCGCACCGCCTCGGCGGTGGCCTGGGCCAGGGCCAGCTCGGCCCGGGCGCGGGCCTCGTCGAGATCGAACTCGCGCAGCCGCGCCTTGACCAGCGGCACCTGGCGGGCGCTCACCGAGAGCTCATCGACGCCCAGTCCCACCAGCACCGGCACGGCGGCGGCATCCGAGGCCAGCTCGCCGCACACCCCCACCCATTTGCCCCGGGCATGGGCGGCGCTCACGGTCATCTCGATCAGCCGCAGCACCGCCGGGTGCAGGCCGTCGGCCTGGGCGGAGAGCTCCGGATGGCCACGATCGATGGCCAGGGTGTACTGGGTCAGGTCGTTGGTGCCCACCGAGAAGAAGTCCACCTCGGCGGCCAGGCTCGGCGCCAGCAGCGCCGCCGAGGGCACCTCGATCATCACCCCCAGCTGGACGTCGGTGGCCCGCACGTCCTCGGGCAGCGCCTCCAGCAGGCGATCGAAGAGGGCCCGCACGGTGCGGAACTCGGCGACGTCCTTGACCATCGGCAGCATGATGCGCAGCGGACGGCCGACACTCGCCATCAGCAGCGCCCGGAGCTGGGTCTCCAGCACCTCGGGACGGGTCAGCGCCAGGCGAATGCCGCGCAGGCCCAGGAAGGGGTTGTCCTCCTGGGGCACCGGCCAGTAGGCCAGCGGCTTGTCGCCGCCCACGTCCAGGGTGCGGGCCACCAGGGGGCGACCGTCCAGGGCGTCCAGGGCCTCCCGGTACTCGGCGATCTGGGCCTCCAGGTCCGGCGCCTGGGCATGGGCCATGAAGATGAATTCGGTGCGCAGCAGCCCCACCCCCTCGGCGCCGCGCTCCACGGCATCGGCGGCGTGGGCGGTATTGCCCAGGTTGGCGGCCACCTCGACCCGATGGCCGTCGGCGGTGGCGGCGGGCTCGAAACGCGCCGCCCAGGCCGCCTTCTCGCGGGCCTCGCGCTCCTTGAGGCGCAGCTCGGCGCGATCGCGGCGCTCCTGGGAAGGCCGCGGGATCACCTGGCCCCGCTCGCCGTCGAGGATCAGCTCGTCGCCGTCGACAAGGGTCAGCACCCGCTCGCCGGCCCCCACCACGGCGGGGATGCCCAGCGCCCGGGCGAGGATGGCGCTATGGGCGGTGGCGCCGCCGCGGGCGGTCAGCAGGCCGCGCACCCGGGCGGTGTCCAGGCGCGCCACGTCGGAGGGGCCCAGGTCGTCGGCCACCAGGACATAGGGGTGCGCCGGCGGCTCGGGCAGCGCCACCTCACAGAGGATGCCCAGCACCCGACGTCCCACGTCACGCAGGTCGGCGGCGCGCTCGGCCAGCAGGCGGTCGGCCAGGGCCTCCTGGGCCCGGGCGGCGGTCTCGATGGCCTCCCACCAGCCGGCCTCGGCGGAGGCGCCGTCGCGGATGCCCTCCAGGGCGGCCTGATAGAGCTCCGGGTCCTCCAGCATCTCCTCGTGCATGGAGAGGATCTCCGCCACCTCGCCGCCCCGGGCCTGGGTCACCAGGGTCTCGAGCTGCTCGGCGCCCTCGCGGATCGCCGCGCCCAGGCGCCGCTCCTGCTCGGCGGCGTCCGCGGCCCGGGCCGGGTAGTCGAAGCGCGGGGTGCGCATCACGAACAGCGGGGCGATGGCCAGCCCCGGGGAGGCGGCCACCGCCGGATGGGGACGATCCGCCGCCAGCGGTTCCAGGACCGGGGCCGGCGCTTCGGCGACGATGGCATCGCGCCCCTCGTCGAAGGGGGAGACCCGCTCGCCGAGGCCATCGCGCACCGCCCGGTCGATGGCGGCCAGGGCCTCCCCGGCCCCCTCTCCCTCGGCGGAGAAGACCAGCCGCTGGCCGCGGCGGGCGCCCAGGCCGATCACCTTGGTGAGGCTGGTGGCGGCCACCGCCTCGCCGCCCTCGGCCAGGCGCACCTTGATCGCCAGGCCCTGGGCCCGGGCCACCTGGATCAGCTGCTTGGCGGGGCGGGCGTGCAGGCCATGGGCATTGAGGACCCGCACGGTCAGGGTCTCGGCCCCGGCGCCCTCGCCGGCCAGACGCGCCAGCACGGTCTGGACCGAGGCCCCGGCGAGCTCGCCCCCCTGCCCCGTTTCCAGCAGGGCGCTGAGCCGCTCCAGCAGGCCGCGGTGGGCATCGCCCCGGGCCGCCAGGCAGAAGACCCCGGTGACGGCGCCGGCCTCGGCGGGGGTAGCCAGGGCCAGGGCCGGGGTGACGACCTCGCGATGGCTATGGGTCAGCCACAGCCCCTGGCCCAGGGCCAGCGGCGGCTGCTCGGCGATGGCCGCGACGAAGCCCGGGGCCACGCAGCCGGCCTGACGCAGCCGCGCCGCGGCGGCCAGGGCCAGCTCCTCGGCGGAGTGGGCCGGGAAGCCCAGGCAGAGGGTCTCGGCATCCAGGCGCGCCTCCACCACTGCCTGGGAGAGCAAGGCGGCCACCTGGGCCGGGGAGTCCGCGGCGGCCAGGCGTTCGCCGACCCCGTCCCGGTCCAGCACATGGGTCAGCTGACGCAGGATATCCAGGTGCTCATCGTTCTGGGCGGCGATGGTCACCAGCACATGGACCCGCTGGCCGTCGTGCCAGTCGAGGCCGCGGGGAAACTGCAGCACCCGCACGCCGGTCTGCTTGACGTGGCGACGGCTCTCGGGGGTGCCGTGGGGAATGGCAATGGCATTACCCAGGTAGGTGGAAGACTGCGCCTCCCGGGCGTGCAGGCCCTGGCGGTAGTCGGCCTCGACCAGGCCCGCCGCCTGCAGCGCCTCGGCGGCATGGTCGAGGGCCGCCTGCCAGTCGCTGGCCTCGCAGCCCAGCAGGATGTCCTCCTGGCGTAACGTGAGCATGGGGTGCCTCCTGTGGTGGGCGCGCCTACCGCCCTGAGTCGAGTCTAGCCGGCCCAGCCGATGGCCAGGCTCGAGACAAATCGGGTGAATTCGCTTAGATGAATCGTGTCACCTATGTTTTTATACAAGGCTGGATCGTGTCACCCAAATAATCAAGCGGCTCGTTATTCGACTTTCGCAGGGGGCGGGTCGCCTCGCCATGACGTAGAATCGTGCCAGCCGCAAGGAGAGCCCCATGACACTCGCCGAAATCGCCCGCCTGGCGGGGGTATCCCGTACCACCGCCAGCTATGTCATCAATGGCCAGGCCCGGGCGCGACGCATCAGCCAGGAGACCGTGGACAAGGTCATGGCGGTGGTGGAGCAGCACCACTACCGCATCGATGCCCAGGCCGCGGCCCTGCGCCGTGGCGCCAGCCATACCCTGGGGCTGATCATCCCCGACCTGGAGAACGCCAGCTATGCGCGCCTGGCCAAGCGCCTGGAGCGGGGCGCCCGGGCCCAGGGCTATCAGCTGCTGATCGTCGGCTCCGACGACGACCCGGACAGCGAGCGGGAACTGGCCCGGGCGCTGCGCGCCCAGCGCTGCGAGGCGCTGATCACCGCCAGCTGCCTGCCCGAGGAGGACCCGCTCTACGTCGAGCTGATGGCCGCCGGCCTGCCGGTGATCGCCGTGGACCGGGCCCTGGATCCGTCACGCTTCGTCAGCGTGGTCAGCAACAACCGCGAGGCCGCGCGTCAGTTGAGCGCCTCGGTACTGGGCCCCGGGGTAGAGCGGGTGGTGTGGTTCGATGCGGTGGCGGAGCTCTCCATCACCCGGGCGCGCCGCACCGGCTTCCGCGCGGCGATGGCCGAGGGCGACTATCGCAGCGAGATCGCCTGCGCCTCCCGCTATGACCGGGATCAGGGCGCGGCGCTGATGCGCGACCTGCTGGCCGGGCCGGGCCTGCCGGACGCCCTGATCACCGCCTCCTTCACCCTGCTGGATGGGGTCCTGGACGTACTGCTGGAGGAAGGCGGCCTGCCCCCCTCGCTGCGCCTGGCCACCTTCGGCGACGATCGCCTGCTGGACTTCCTGCCGCTGCCGGTCAATGCCCTGCCCCAGGATCACGACCGCATCGCCGAGCTGACCCTGTCCCGGGCCCTGGACGCGGCCCGCGGTCACTATGTCCCCGGGCAGGTGCTGGTGGAGCGCCGCCTGCATCGTCGCCTGCCCCTGGCCGCCCCCGACCGACTGATATAAGATATTCAACACCTGTTTATCTAATCTCCCCAACCATCGGGGAATAGCGCCCCGGATAACGAGAAATCGTTATCCGGGGCCGAGTCGTCGGTGAAAAAATGCAACCAACTCTCGAGCAGCGCACCCTCAAGCTCTCCATCGTCATGACCCTCTCGGTCGCCAGCCTGGGAGTGCTCTTCGGGCTGCTCTCCGGCTCGCAATCGATCCTCTTCGACGGCGTCTTCTCGACCATCGATGCCGGCATGTCGCTGCTCTCGCTATGGGTCTCGCGACTGCTGATGCGCGAGTCCAGCCCGCGCTTCCAGCACGGCTACTGGCATCTGGAGCCGCTGGTGGCGGCCCTCAACGGCGCCATCCTCACCCTGCTGTGCTTCTACGCCTTCCTCAATGCCCTGCGTGGCCTGATGGAGGGGGGCCGGGTGCTGGCCTTCGACCTGGCCATCGTCTATGCGCTGGTGGTGGCCCTGGTCTGCTTCGCCATGGCCGCCTACCAGCGGCGGGTCAATCGCCGGGTGGGCTCGGAGTTCCTGCGCATCGATGCCCAGGGCTGGCTGATGGCGGGGCTGATCACCGCCGCCCTGCTGCTGGCCTTCGTGATCGCCCTGCTGCTGGAGGGAAGCGCCGCCGCGCCCTGGATCCCCTATATCGATTCCCTGCTGCTGGCGTGTCTGACCCTGTCCTTTTTGCCGGTGCCCATCGGCATCGTGCGCCGCGCCATGAAGGAGGTGCTGATGGTGGCGCCCAGCGCCCTGGATCGGGAGGTGCGAGGCGTGATGGAGAAGGTGATGCGCCGCGATGGCCTGCTCGCCTACCATAGCCATGTGGCCAAGACCGGGCGGGTCTCGGTGATCGAGATTCATATCGTTACCCGTCCCGATTTCGCCGCCGAGACCGGGGTGGCGGCGCTGGACGAGATTCGCCGGGAGATCGACGCCGGCCTGAGCATTCCCGCCGAGAAGCGCTGGTTTACCCTGGCGGTTACCGCCGATCCACGCTGGGCCTGAGCGGCTATTTAGGCCCCCGCCCCAGGCCGCGACACCCTCGCTGCCGACCGATCAGCCCAGTCAACCATCCGTTTCCGGCAGCGCCTCCAGCCACGCCTGAAGGGCCTCCTGCAACGGGGCCCGCGCCGCTTCCAGGGCGGTCATGGCATCCCCCATGGCCGCCTCGTTGGCGTCCCGGGCCTCGCGCTCCAGTTCGCCGGCCAACCAGGCCAGCCGGCAGGCCCCGACGCTGGCCGACTCACCCTTGAGCAGATGCGCCAGTTGCATGGCCTCGCGAGTTTCTCCCGCCCTGACTCGACGCGCCAGGGTGGCCAGGCGGTCGGGGAGCTGTCGGCAGTAAAGGCTAACCAGGGAGCGCACGCCGGGGGGCCCGAGGCTGTCGCGCAGCTCCTCGAGGGTAGCGGCCTCCAGGTCCTGGGTCGGTGGCGCCGCGGCGAGGGCCGGGGCCTCGCTCCCCCCCAGGTGATGAGAAAGCAGGGCCACCAGCTCGTTGCGATAGAAGGGCTTGGTCAGGTAGTCGCTCATGCCGGCGGCCAGGCAGCGCTGGCGTTCGTCATCCAGGCCCCCAGCGGTCATGGCGACGATGGGCACCTCGGCCAGCCAGCCGCCCCGGGCACGCAGTCGGCGCGTGGCCTCCAGCCCATCCATATCGGGCATCTGGAGATCCATAAAGATCAGCGCGAAGTCCTGCTCCTCGACCCGGGTCAGCGCCTCGTTGCCGTCTTCCGCCAGCACCACCCGGCAGCCCAGGGACTCCAGCATGGCCCAGGCTACCTGTTGATTGACCGGGTTGTCCTCCACGACCAGCAGCCTGGCCTCGTAGCGCGGTTCGCTCGCCATGCCCACACCGGCGTCGGGCACGGGCGTGGCGGGCAGCGAAGCTGCTACCTCCAGGGGGACCTCGATCCAGAAGCGACTGCCCTCCCCCGGACGACTCGTGAAGCCGATCGCCCCGCCCATCGCCTCCGCCAGGCGACGACTGATCGCCAGCCCCAGGCCGGTACCGCCGAAGCGCCGGGCGGTGGAGGGGTCGCCCTGGCGGAACGGTTCGAAGAGGCGAGACTGGGCGGACTCGGGGATGCCGCAGCCGGTGTCGATCACCTCCAGTCGCAGCCGCGAGCCGTCCCGCCACTGCCCCTTCAGCCGCACCTCGCCGCGCTCGGTGAACTTGATGGCGTTGGAGAGCAGATTGAGCAGGACCTGACGCAGGCGACCGGGATCCCCTACCAGGCGAGGCGGCACTCCGGGCGCCAGGTCACAGCCCAGGGCCAGGCCCCGGGAGCGGGCCCGGTAGGCGAAGAGGGTCAGGGCATTCTGGATCACCTCCCGCGGGTCGAAGGGCACCCGTTCCAGTTCCAGGCGCCCCGCCTCGATCTTGGAGAAGTCGAGGATGTCATTGATCAGGTTGAGCAGCAGACCCGCGCTGTCGTGAATGGTGGTGGCGTAGCGATGCGCCGCGGCATCCAGCGGGCGCCCCAGCAGCAGGTCGCTCATGCCGATCACCCCGTTGAGGGGGGTGCGGATCTCATGGCTGACGGTGGCCAGGAACTCCGACTTGGCCTGGTTGGCGGCCCGGGCCTGGCTGGCGGAGACCTCCAGATCCCGACTGAGCCGCTCCAGGGACTCCCGGGCCCGGGCATGGGCACGAGCCTCACGAAACAGGAAGACCGCCACCAGGGCCCCGGCCAGACTCATCAGCAGGATCATCGCCAGCAACAGGCGATAGAGCCCCTGGAGGTTGCGACGCTCCTGATGGGCACTCTCCGCCACATAGCCGTTGATGATCACCACTAGCCGCTCGGTATTGTGGCCCAGGGCGACCAGTTGCTCCTCGAGACGCTGGCGCAGGTCGTCATCGAGGACGCTGGCGGCGTAGAAGCGCTGATCCAGGGCCTCGATCTGGGTCTCCAGGGTCGGCAACAGCTGGCGGGCGGCGGGGATCGATTCCAGCAGCGCCCCCAGCTCGCCGCGGCGCAGCACGTTGAGACGACTATAGAGCAGCTCCAGGGGCAGGCGCAGGGCCTCCAGACCCGCATCCTGGGCCAGCTCGTTGCGTAACTGCACCGTCTCC
The DNA here is from genome assembly GCF_023708045.1 of Halomonas sp. NCCP-2165. Taxonomy (NCBI): domain Bacteria; kingdom Pseudomonadati; phylum Pseudomonadota; class Gammaproteobacteria; order Oceanospirillales; family Halomonadaceae; genus Halomonas; species Halomonas sp. NCCP-2165. Next base: position 105,621 of record NZ_BRCY01000007.1, on the reverse strand, counting down.
CGGTCGAGCTTGTAGGCGGCCCAGGTGGTATCGACGCCCACGCTCTGGGCCAGGCTCTCCTGGCGCCACAACACCAGGCCGGTGACGATCACCGCCGCCGAGAAGAAGGCCAGGGTGGCGAAGACCCCCAGCTTGAAGCGAATCGGGTAGCGCAGCATCGGTGGAGGCCTCCCTGCCTGGCGGACTAGCGCACCGTCACCCGGTGAACCTGCCACACCGAACGAAAGCGAATCGCCTCGTTGCGCAGCTCGGGATGCTGGTCGAAGGGGTAGAGCACGAAGAGCGGCCCATAGTCGCGAATCCGCATCGGCTCGCCATCCCGCTCCATGGCCAGGATGACATCATGACGCTGGAAGTCACTGACGGGAATTTCGGCCATGAAGTTGTTGAGGGCGGTGACCTCGAGGCTGTCGCCGCTGGCTCCTACGGCCTCCAGCAGGGCTCGAGCCAGGGGGCCTCGATAGCGGCTGACCCCATCGGTCCAGGGCGTCGAGGTCTCGATACTGCGCCAGGGCAGGGCCTCGAGCATGCGCCGATCGAAGTGGGCTTCGTTGCCCCGATTGGTATGAGTAATGTCGCCCGAGACGATCAGCAGCACCGGCCCCTCGGGAGCCCGCAGCTGATGGGCCACGGCCAGGGAGGGCAAGAGCAGGCAGGCGACGAAAAGCGAACGCCAGGCAAGGGCAAGCTTTCTCATGGACTCATGTTTCGCTAGGGCGCCGCTCCCTGTCCCAGGGAGGACCACCGGTTGAGACGGCACTCGGGCTCCCTATGCCGTCCGGCCAGGCTAACAGGTCTCGCGCCACGCGGCAGTTCTCCCTTGGGCGATATCCATCGGACCGGGCATCCATATTAACGCAGTCTCATGTATCCCCGACACCCTGCCGGGGCCATCACGAAAAAAGGGGGGCCGAGGCCCCCCCGCCCCCTTTCCTCGAGCTAGCCTCGCTCGGCCTGTCCGGGGTGCTCGATGCGCACCAGATCCTCGTAGGCGTGCCAGCTGGCATGCCCCAACACCGGCAGGATCAGCGCCAGGCCGATATAGAAGGTCATCACCCCCACCAGCACGCAACCGGTGAGCATGGCCGCCCACAGCAGCATGGGCCGGAAATTGCGCGCCACCGAGCGGATACTGGCCTCGATGCCCTCCATAAAGGTGAGGTCCTGATCCATCAGGGTAGGGATCGCCACCACGCTGATGGTAAAGGCCCCAAAGGCCAGGACGGCGCCGATGGCGGTACCCACGGCGAGCATGCCGAGCCCCTCGGGGGTAGTCAGCAGTGCCGAATAGAGGGCAGCGGGGCTGGGCACCTCGAAACCGAAGAAGAGCGCGAAAAGCAGGGTGGCCAGGCGGATCCAGGCGAGGAAGAAGATCATCATCATCACGCCCATCATCGCCAGCTGGCCGGTATGGGCGGTCCAGGCGCCGAAGGCATCGCCGAGGGTCGGCGAGCGGCCCGCCTCCAGGGCGCGGCTGATACCGTAGGAGCCCACCGCCACCAGGGGCCCGAGGAACATGAAGCCCGCCACCAACGGCAACAGCCAGTGCCAATAGCCCAGGGTGAAGGCCCCCGCGGTCACGGCGATGCTCAGGCCGACCCAGAACAGGCCGTAGGCCAGGCTGACCGCCGTGGCCTGGCGAAAGTCCTGGAAGCCGGCGGCCAGCCAGGCCTTGGGCCGGTCCATGCCCACCGGGTTGATGGAGATCTTTACCACGGCATCGGTGGGTTTTTGATTCTTGGATGCTGCTGCATTCATGGAACAACCCCTTATCCCGCGAACGGAAAACAGAGCCTGGGTCAGGCGCCGCGACACCCAGGTCGTGGAGGAGACAAGGCTGGATGCCTCTACATTGCTAACTGTAGTCAAGGGCCTCGGGGCGCGCTTCGCCCATCTTCAACGACCGCTGCGCGGTGCCGGCCCGAGCCCACCGCGCCGCGAGGCGCAGTAGGTCCGCGGGGCTCTCCTTGGGTTGCTGGTCGAACCTTCGGCCTTGCAGGCGGTCCGCGGTTTCTATTCCAACGGATGCCAACGAATACCAACGACGACGCCCACCGCAGGGGTGGGCGTCGTCGAGTCCTGCGGCGCTGCCTCAGCGCACGATCATTACCGAGATCTTGCTGTGATGCACCACATGCTCCGCGTTGGGACCCAGCACATAGTCGACGAACTTGCGCTTGTTATGGGAGGCCATCACGATCAGGTCCACCTCGAGCTTCTTGGCGGCCTTGATGATCGCTTCCCAGGGCGAGCCCTCGACGATGGTCCGGTGCACCTCGATATCCTCCGGCACCCGCTCCTTGATGAACTGCTTCTGGGCCTCGCCCAGGGAGTGGTGAGCCTTCTCGGTGAAGTCCTCGGGAAAGTAGGCCCCCACCATCGGCATGCGGAAGTCGGGCATCACCGTCACCACATGCAGGGAGGCTCCGAAGCTGCGACACAGGGTCACCGCCGTGGGCAGGGCCTTCTTCCAGGAGGCCTCCTCGTTGAGGTCCACCGGCAGCAGGATCTTCTTGTACATGGGTCATTCCCCCCTTAGCTGGCCGCCGGGGCGGCCGTGGCGTCGCGGCGGCGACGCTGCATGACGACGATCAGGCCGAACACCAGGAAGGCCGGAATCCACATCAGCTCCTTGGGCCAGCGATCCACCGGCGCCATCACCGAGAGGATCTGCTGGTCGAAGAAGAGTGCCTCGAAGCCGATCTGCTCCGCCTGGCTGCCGAAGGCCACGTTGTCCACGAAGGTACTCCCGTCCTCCTCGCTGCGCAGGCTCAGGCCCAGGGCCTCCATGCGCGCGGCGCCGTTCTCGCCGTCGGGCACCGGCACCAGCAGGTAGCGAGTGAACTGGTCGCCGAAGTCATCCTCGTCGAGGATCTCCACCCGCAGGTTGCTGCCCTCGTCCACCATGCCCAATGCCTGGGCGAACTGCGCCGGCGGCACCGACTGGTAGGGATCATGGATGCGATCCATCCAGAAGCCGGGGCGGAACAGGGTAAAGGCCACCAGCAGCAGCAGCAGCGACTCGTACCAGCGGTTGCGGGCGACCATGAAGCCCTGGGACCCGGCGGCGAAGATCAGCATGGCGATGGTCGCCACCACGAAGATCAGCAGGCCCTGCCAGAGCCCCACCTCGATCAGCAGCAGGTCGGTATTGAAGATGAACAGGAAGGGCAGCGCCGCGGTGCGCAGGCTGTAGTAGAAGGCCTGGAAGCCGGTGCGGATGGGGTCGCCCCCGGAGACCGCCGCGGCGGCGAAGGAGGCCAGCCCCACCGGCGGCGTCACGTCCGCCATGATGCCGAAGTAGAAGACGAAGAGGTGCACGGCGATCAGCGGCACGATCAGGCCGTTCTGCTGCCCCAGCAGCACGATCACCGGCGCCATCAGCGACGACACCACGATATAGTTGGCGGTGGTGGGCAGGCCCATGCCGAGGATCAGGCTGAGCACCGCGGTGAGCAGCAGGATCAGCATCAGGTTGCCCATGGAGAGCACCTCCACCACGTCCGCCAGCACCAGGCCGACGCCGGTCTGGGAGACGGCGCCGACGATGATGCCGGCGGTGGCGGTGGCGATACCGATGCCGATCATGTTGCGGGCCCCGGTGACCAGGCCATCCCAGAGATCGAGGAAGCCCTCCTTGATGTCTTCGCCCAGGCGACTGCGCCCGCGGAAGAGCGCGGTGATCGGGCGCTGGGTGATCATGATGGCGATCATGAAGACCGTGGCCCAGAAGGCCGAGAGCCCGGGCGACAGGCGCTCCACCATCAGGCACCAGACCAGCACGATCACCGGCAGGATAAAGTGCAGCCCGACCATCACCGTGGGCCGCGTCTGCGGCAGCTCGATCACCTCGGAATTGGGGTCGTCCAGCTCCAGCTCCGGATAGTTGGCACCGACCCTGAGCAGGCCCACATAGACCACCGCCAGTACCACCGCCACCACCCAGGGGGTGGCGGCGCCCAGCACCGGCTTGAGCCAGCCCAGGCCGTAGTAGACGCCGAAGGAGAGCGCCATCAGCGCCAGCAGGCCGGTGAGGAAGCCGATCATCTTGTTGAGGAAGGGGCGCGCCGGGTTGCTGGAGGGCAGCCCCGACATGCCGGCCTTGAGGGCCTCCAGGTGGACGATATAGATCAGGGCGATATAGGAGATCAGCGCCGGCAGGAAGGCGTGCTTGATCACCTCCACATAGGAGATGCCCACATACTCCACCATCAGGAAGGCCGCGGCCCCCATTACCGGCGGCATGATCTGGCCATTCACCGAGGAAGAGACCTCCACCGCCCCGGCCTTGTTGGCGGAAAAGCCGACCCGCTTCATCATCGGGATGGTGAAGGTGCCGGTGGTCACGGTATTGGCGATGGAGGAGCCGGAGATCAGCCCGGTCATGCCCGAGGCCACCACCGCCGCCTTGGCGGGGCCGCCGCGATAGTGGCCCAGCAGCGAGAAGGCCACCTTGATGAAGTAGTTACCGGCCCCGGCCTTGTCGAGCAGGGCACCGAACAGCACGAACAGGAAGACGAAGCTGGTGGAGACCCCCAGGGCGATGCCGAAGACCCCCTGGGTCGTCAGCCACTGATGATTGATCAGGCCATCGACGCTGACCCCGCGGTGGGCGAGGATGCCGGGCATATGGGGGCCGAACAGCGAATAGACGATAAATACCAGGGCCACGATCATCAGCGGCGGCCCCAGGGCCCGGCGTGTCGCCTCCAGCAGCAGCAGGATGCCGACCACGCCCACCACCACGTCCTGGGTGATGGGCGCCCCGGGGCGCTCGGCCAGATCGGCATAGAAGAGGAACATATAGGCGCCGCAGAAGGCGGCCACCCCGGCAAACAGCCAGTCCTGCAGGGGAATCCGCTCCCGGGGCGAGCGCTTCAGCGCCGGATAGGCCATAAAGGCCAGGAAGAGCGCGAAGGCCAGGTGGATGGAGCGTGCCTCGGTGGCATTGAAGACCCCGACGCCGGCCAGGTAGGGCAACGGCGAGGCAATCCATAGCTGGAACAGCGACCAGACGGCGGCGATGCTCACCAGCAACTTGCCGGGCACCCCCAGCGGCTTGCGCGCCCCGGAGTCGCTGGAGGCGACCATTTCCTCCAGGTCCACCTCCGAGCCCTGAGGTCTCTGCGTATCGTTAGTCATAAGCGATTCCTGCCTGTTTGATCGAGCCACCGAGTCGAGAATTTGACCATGGTATCGAGTCGTTCCCTGAAAATGCGGAGCCGAAAACCAGGATGCGCGACTCCGGGGGGAGTCGCGCATCCAAGGTGCGGAAGGGCGAACCCTCCTCCGTTACCGTCGCCGGATCACTCGATCCAGCCGCGCTCACGGTAGTAGCGCTCGGCGCCTTCATGCAGCGGCGCGGTGAGGCCGTCGGAGATCATGCTGGCCTCATCGAGGTTCTCGAAGGCCGGGTGCAGACGGGTGAAGCGATCGAAGTTCTCGAACACCGCCTTGACGGTCTCATAGACGATATCCGCGTCGACATCTTCATGCGTGACGAAGGTGGCGGCGACGCCGAAGGTCTCCACGTCCTCGTCGTTGCCGCGATACATGCCACCGGGAATCACCGCCCGGGTGTAGTAGGGGAACTCCTCGACCAGGCCATCGATCTCGGGGCCGGTCACCGGCACCAGGCGGGCATCCACGGTGGTGGTGGCTTCCTGGATGGAGCCATTCGGGTGACCCACCACATAGACCATGGCATCGATATTATTGTCGGACAGCGCCGCGGCCTGCTCGGCGGCATCCAGCTCGGAGGCCAGGGAGAAGACATCGGTATCCCAGCCCATGGCGTCCATCACCACGTTCATGGTGTTGCGCTGGCCGGAGCCCGGGTTACCGATATTGACCCGATGGCCGGGGAAGTCGGAGATATGCTCGATACCGGAGTCGGCCCGAGCCACCACGGTGAGAGGCTCGCCGTGCATGGTGAAGACGGCACGCATCCCTTCCCAGGCACCATCGTCCTCGAAGTTGGCCTCGCCATGGTAGGCGCGATACTGGACGTCGGACTGCACCACGCCCATATCCAGCTCGCCGCTCTTCATGCCGTTGACGTTGGCCACGGAGCCACCGGTGGAGGGAGCGTTACAGCGGATGTTGTGCTCGTCGCTACCGCGATTGACCATCCGGCATACCGACTGACCGACCACATAGTAGACCCCGGTCTGGCCCCCGGTGCCGATGGTGATAAAGCGATCCTGGGCCACCGCCGGTGCGGAAAAGGCGGCCGCGCCCAGCAGCATTCCGGAAACGGCGGCGGCGGAGAAGACATGACGTTTCATCTAGACACCTCTTGGCATGGTTGGTCCCCTGGGGCGCGCCCGAGCACTGATGCCCGAGCCTCCCTTCGGGGTTCAGCATGAAGATAGTTCAGCCTCGGCGGAGGTGCAGCCCTCGAGCCTTACCTCGGTTCAACGTCGCTCCCGCGAAGAAGCGCCACGCCGGCCAAAAGCTCTCTTTACTAAAGCCTAATTTTACACTGAGTCAAACGTTTAACGCACGTTTGAAGCAGGAGAACCATGATGCCAACCCCGAGGCCTCCCGCCGGATCGACCCGCGGGAGGCGCCACCAACAAGCGAGCCAAGGAGGCGAGAAAGTCGCTAGGCGAAGGGCTTCTTGAGAAAGTAGCGGGTGCGATGCTCGCCGGGGACCGGCAATTCGCCGAAGCACTCATAGCCGAGCCGGCGGTAGAAGTCGGGCGCCTGAAAGCCGAAGGTATAGAGCCAGACACCGGCACAGCCCTTCTCCCGGGCCAGGGCCTCGGCGCGGCGCATCAGCTCGGCCCCCTGCCCGCCCCCGCGCAGCGTCTCGGGCACGTAGAGCAGGTCGACATAAAGCCACTCTTGGAAGATATCGCCCCACAGACCGCCGAGAGTTTCGCCCCCTTCATTCTTCAGGAAGAAGGCGAAGGGCTCGGAGCGGGACGGCGGCGCGGCGTGGCGATTGAACTCGACCAGGGGGCGCAGGATGGCCTCCCGCTCCTCGGGGCGAGGCGCCGCAGAGTATTCGATGATCACAGGAGATTCCTCGTTATTGGTGGAGAAAAGCAAGTCGACGACGAAACGCCCAAGCGTTAAATATAATCACCATTATGTCAATTAATTGGCTCGGCGTTTCTCCCCCAATCACGAACGCCGCCGCCGATGGCTCGGCGGCGGCATTTCCCGGATCGGATAACCGGGTTGTCGAGGCTAGGCCTTGGTAATCAGCGCCTGCTTCTTGTCCTTCATAGCGGCGAACTCGGCCTCATAGAAGAACTCGCTCTCGCCGAGTGCCGGTTCCAGGTGGTTGAGCCAGGTGGCGGCCTCGTCGTATTTCGCGAAGAAGGGGCGCTGCACCCAGTCGCCGTCGCGGCCCTGGATAAAGCGCAGCACGAAGACCTTCTCGCCGTGGATTTCCGTCACCCCCTGGATCTCCACCTTACCGGGATCGGCGGACATCGAGGGGCCACGGGCCGTCCGCGCCAGGCCCGGCACCCGCTTCATCGCCTCGCGGTAGATCTCCCAGGCGCGCACCAGGGGCACCTCGAAGTAGTGGCGGGCGCCGGTGTCGCGCTCGACGAACATGTAGTAGGGAATCATCCCCAGGCGCACCTGGGTGGTCCACATCCTCGCCCACTGGTCGGCGTCGTCGTTGATGTGCTTCAGCAAGGGCGCCTGGGTGCGGATCTCCGCCCCGGTGGCCCGGATGCGGCGGATCGCCTCGCGGCAGATGGGGGTGTCCATCTCCTTCCAGTGGTTGAAGTGCGCCATAAAGGCGACATGCTTGCCGGCCGCGGTCAGCTCCCGGAACAGCTCGAGGATCTCCTCGGCGTCCGGGTCGGTGACGAAGCGATACGGCCAGAAGGTCAGGCTCTTGGAGCCGATGCGGATATCCTGGACGTGGTCCAGCTCGGGGGCCATCAGCCCCTCCAGGTACATGCGCAGGTGCTTGGCCTTCATCACCATGGGGTCGCCGCCGGTCATCAGCAGGTCGGTGACCTCGGTGTGCTCGGCGAGATAGCGGTGCAGAGACTCCGCTTCGCTGGAGGCGAACTTCAGGTCCTTGTCGCCGACGAACTGGGCCCAGCGGAAGCAGAAGGTGCAGTAGCTGTGGCAGACCTGGCCCTGGCTGGGGAAGAAGAGCACCGTCTCGCGGTACTTGTGCTGCATGCCGGGCAGCGGCTCGCCGTCGAGCAGCGGCAGGTTGAGGTCCATCTGTCCCGCCGGATGGGGATTGAGCTCACCGCGGATGCGCTCCACCACCGGCTTGAGCTCGGCGGCGGAGGCGTCGCGGCGCATCAGGGCGGCGACTTCCTCGAAGTGCTCGGGGCGCAGCATGCCGCGCTGGGGAAAGGTGAGCTGGAAGACCGGATCCTCGGGGACGGCGTCCCAGTCGATCAACTCGTCGATCACGTACTCGTTGACCCGGAACGGCAGCACCTGGCTGACCACTTTCATATCGAAGCGCAGCGCCTCCGGCAGCGCCTGGATCGCCGCGATCTTGTCCAGTTGGCGATGGGTATAGACCTTGAACTGGCGGGCCTCGAAGGCCTCGGCCTCGGGACTGCCGAGTTCGATATTCACACGCTGGTTCATGCCTTCTCCTCTTTGTCTGTCACGGCCGGGCCGCCTCGACGAAGGCGCGGGGCGGCCGTCTCGCCTCAAGCAAGGGAGGCAGACAGGCCATGGCGTCACGGGGGAGGGCTATTGATACAGATTTGCGCCGAGGCTTGCAAATTTCCGCATCATTTTGCAACAAATGTCACGACAAGACGGCACTTTCGCCACATTTCGTTCATCGCGACGGGTGGCGAGTCAACCGGGCGACGAGGCGCTGTAGCCGCGGCGCCCCGATCAGGATCAGCGTAAAGGCGATGGGCCAGGCGATATAAAAAGCGCGCCACCAGCGTTCCAGGAACCCCTCGTCGAAACCGGTATTGATGGCGGTGATCAGGCAGGTCATCAGGACACTCATGTAGATCGACATCACTACCGAGAAGACCAGGGGGGCATAATGGGGCGGAAAGAGCATTCAACGTCTCCGAAGTCGTTAACCGGCTCATGAGTAGACCAGAAGCCTTGCCGCCTGAACAGCCACCTTGCGCCGGCGAGAGGGGGCACACCACACTGATTCGAGAGGTCCATATGCTCGAGGTGCCCATGCTGAAGATCGAGTGCCGTCAGGGGGATATTACCCGGCAACCCGATATCGACGCGGTGGTCAATGCCGCCAATGCCCAACTACGCCCCGGCGGCGGGGTGGCCGGGGCCCTGCATCGTGCCGCCGGGCCCGAGCTGGAGGCGGCCTGTCGCCCCCTGGCTCCCATCCGCCCGGGCCAGGCGGTGATCACCCCGGCCTTCGCCCTGCCCAACCGCTACGTGATTCACTGCCTGGGGCCGGTCTACGGCGCCGATGAGCCCTCCGACGAGCTGCTCGCCGACGCCTATCGCAACGCCATGGCGCTGGCCGAGGCCCAGGGGCTGAGCTCCCTGGCCTTCCCCGCCCTCTCCACCGGCGCCTTCGGCTACCCCATGGCCGAGGCCGCCCGCATCGCCCTGACCACGGTGACGGAGCGCGGCCACCAGTGCACGCATCTTGGCCTGGTCCGCTTCGTGCTCTTCGACGCCGCCGCGGCCGAGCTGCACCGACGCCTCCTCGACAAGCCGATGCCGTCGCCCTGACCTTCCCTGACGCGCGTCACTGCGCCGTGCCTGCCTTCACCGCATCGCCGGGGCGGTGACCGTCTATCAGGCCCCGCTCTCTCGAGCGGCCGCGCTATCAAGAACCCTGATACGGGCTATGGCAGGCCATGGCTTGAGGTGACGGCGGCGCTTCCCTATAAGTGTATACACTTCGTGTCGTTCACATTTTCGCCACGTCGTTGTCACTTTTCGACTAGCTACCGTATACAAAATCGGGAGTCCCCGCCTCGGGTCCGGCTCCCGGAATAACATCAAGACTGGAGCTGACTGATGCACAATCACAAGAAACTCGCCCTCGCCGCCGCCGCTTCGACGCTGCTGATCAGCCAGGCCGCCTCCGCCGCCCTCTACAGCACCACCAAGGTGGAGGCCCTCTATGGCTGGGACTACGAGGCCCAGGCCGGCGCCGGCTTTACCATCGACACCGAGGAACACGCCATCCTCACCGTCGTCAATGCCACCGGCTGGACCCATGGCGACAGCTTCTTCTTCGTCGACTTCACCAACCTGGATCAGGGCACCCAGGACGAGCAGGACCGCGGCAGCGCCCACGCCGAATGGAGCCTGCGCGGCAACCTCGGTTCGCTGACCGGCCTCGACCTCTCCGCCGGCCCGCTGACCGATGTCTACGCCATCGGCCAGCTCGACCTGGATCGCAACGCCTCGACCCGCAAGACCACCCACCTGGCCGGCCTGAGCTTCGACTTCGACGTGCCCGGCTTCAGCTTCGTCAAGCTGCATGCCATGTACCGCAATGACGAGAGCGCCGCGGCTCGCGGCAGCTCCGAGCAGTACACCCTGGTGTGGAACGCGCCCTTCACCATCGGCTCCGCCGACTTCACCTTCGAAGGCTTCATGGACTACATCACCGAGGAGGGCGACCTGGAGTCCCAGCTGCTGACCCAGCCGCAGTTGGTCTGGCACGCCACCCCCAACTTCGGCATCGGCCTCGAATATCAGTACTGGGAGAACAAGTTCGGCCTCGACGGCACCGACGAGTCCCTCCCGCAGCTGATGGTTCGCTGGACATTCTAAGGCTCGCACCCCTCGATACTGTCCGATCGGCGGCCCCCTCCACGGAGGGGGCCGCCGTCGCCTTTCCTGCCCCCGACGCCAGGCCGCCACTATGCTAGAGTGATTCGCTCACTCACTATCGGGAAAGCGGCGTGCCCCTTCGCGACTTACTGCTGGGCCTGGCGGTCATCGCCATCTGGGCCCTGAATATCATCGTTATCAAGCTGGGGGTCGCTGACCTGCCACCACTGCTGCTGACCACCTTGCGCTTTATGCTGGTGGCCGCACTGCTGGTGCCCTTCCACCCGGTGGCACGACACCAGTTGCCCTTCCTGGCCCTGCTGTCGATGACCTTCGGCAGCCTGCACTTCGCCCTGCTGTTTATCGGCCTGGGCCAGGCCGAAGCGGGGACCGGCGCCCTGCTGGTGCAGATGGGCACCCCCTTCGCCACCCTGCTCGCCGTGATCTTCCTCAAGGAGCGCCTGGGGCCGCGACGCCTGGCGGGGCTGACGCTCTCCTTCGCCGGCATCGTGGTACTGGCCGGCGGCCCCACCCTGCCCTCGCCGCTGCCGCTGACCATCCTCTTGCTCAGCGCCCTCGGCTGGGCCATCTCCCAGCTGCTGATCAAGCGCGGCCCCACGATCCCGCCCCTGGCCCTGGCCGGCTGGGTGGCGCTCTTCGCCATCCCTCAGGTGGCGCTGGGCTCCTGGCTCTTCGAAAGCGGGCATCTCGAGGCCCTGCGCGGGGCCGGCTGGGCGGGCTGGGGCGCGGTCTTCTATACCGCGGTGATGTCATCCATCGTCGCCTATGGCGCCTGGTACGGGCTGCTGCGCCGCCACCCGGTCAATCGGGTGGTGCCGCTGACCCTGCTGGTGCCGGTCATGGCGGTCTTCCTGGGGGCCTGGCTGCTGGACGATAGCCTGGGCATCCATAAGCTGGCCGGCGGCGGCCTGGTCATTGCCGGGATCGCCCTGATCGTCGTGAAATTCGGCAGCAGCAAGAAGAAGGCAATGACCCGCCGCCAGCGGCGGACTCACCTATAACTCATCACCGGGATCGCCCCGAGCGTCGTGAAATTCGGCAGCAGCAAGAAGAAGGCAATGACCCGCCGCCAGCGGCGGACTCACCTATAACTCATCGCCGGGATCGCCCTGATCGTGGTGAAATTCGGCAGCGGCAAGAAGAAGGCAATGACCCGCCGCCAGCGGCGGACTCACCTATAACTCATCGCCGGGATCGCCCCGAGCGTCGTGAAATTCGGCAGCGGCAAGAAGAAGGCATCGCCGGGATCGCCCCGAGCGTCCTGAAATTGGCAGCGGCAAGAAGAAGGCCAAGGCCCGTGCCCAACGGCGCCGGGCCGATTACCCCTCGGCGACGCAGCTGGCGGCGGCCCCGGGCCAGCTGACGCAGTCGCCGATACCGACGCCCCGGGCGGCGAAGTAGCCGGCATTGACCTCCAGGGCCGCCCGGTAGGTCACCCCGGCCGGGTAGGCGCGGCACTGGCCGGGATCGTCCCCGTCGCAGGGGCTCATGCTGTGAATGGCGGCGATACGCCCGGCGGCATCGATAAAGGCGATATCCAGGGGAATGCGCGTGCGATACATCCAGAAACCGCTCTCCGGGGACTGCAGGCCGTCGTAGAGAAACAGCATGCCGGTCTCGGCGTCCAGGTGGTCACGCCCCATCAGGCCCCGGCGCCGCTCGGCCGGGGTCTCGGCCAGCTCCACCTCGAGCCGCCGCGGGCCGTCCCCGGTATGAATGGCCAGGGTGACCCGCCCCCGACCGGCCTCCTCGGCCCGGGCGACTCGCCCTCCCAGGGTCGGCACCAGGCCCAGCGCCGGCAACAGCGCCAGCCCCTTGATTACCTCACGACGGTTTGCCGTCATCGCTCTCTCCTTGTGATTTGCGCGGCATGGGATGCAGGCCCGCCGCCAGTAACGACACCGTCACCGCCTCGCCCCGGGCCAGGCCGTTGCGCCGCGCCGCATGGGTGGCGATCTCGAAGCGCAGGCTGTCGCGGGTATGCGGAAAGCTCAGGGTGATCAGGGTGATTCCCCCCAGCACCACCATCTCGCTGACGCTGCCCTCCACCGGATTCTCCCGCTCCCCCCGGGAGGGGCGGTCACGCCGGTGCAGCAGCACATCCGAGGGGGGAATATACCAGTGAACGGGACCGCGCACCGCCGGCGGCGTGGCCAGGCGCAGCCGCCACGGCCCCCATTGCAACCAGGTATCCCCCGCGGCCTCGCGAATCTCGCCCTCGAAGACATTGTGCTTGTCGAGCAATCGCGCCACCTCCGGCGAGGCCGGCCGACGAAAGAGCCGCTCCGGCGGCGCACTCTGCAGGCTACGACCGTTGTGCAGCACGCAGAGGCGGTCGGCCAGGGCCGCGGCCTCGTCCAGGTCGTGGGTGACCAGCACGATGGGGATCTCGATGGACTCTCGCAGCAGGGCCAGCTCCCGCTGCAGGCGCCGGCGGGTGACCTGATCCACCGCCGAGAAGGGCTCGTCCAGCAGCAGTGCCCGGGGCTCCCGGGCTAGGGCCCGAGCCACCGCGACTCGCTGCCTCTGGCCCCCGGAAAGCTGCGCCGGATAGCGATTCTCCAGTCCCGCCAGGCGTACCCGCGCCAGCCACTCCCGGGCCAGGGCCTCGCGCTCGCCGGCGCCGCGATGGCCCATGGCCAGCATCACGTTCTGCAGGGCGCTGAGGTGGGGAAAGAGCGCATAGTCCTGAAAGACCAGGCCGATGCGCCGCCGCTGGGGACTCAGGCAGACCCCGGCCTCGGTATCCAGCCAGGTCTCGCCGGCGCACTGGATGCGCCCCCCCGCCGGGCGGTAGAGACCGGCGAGGGCCCGCAGCAGGGTGGTCTTGCCGCTGCCGGAGGGCCCCACCAGGGCGAGCAGCTCCCCGGGCGCACAGTGCAGGTCCACCGCCAGGGGGATCGGCGCGGCCTGCTCCAGGCGCACCCGCAGCCCGGGCTCCGTCGCGACCTCACTCATAGGTTCCTCCTCGACGCCGGGCCAGGCCATAGACCACGCCGATGGTGACGAAGGAGACCGCCAGCAGCATGGCCGACATCACCGCCGCCCCGGACTCGTCGAAGGCCTGCACCCGATCGTAGATGGCGATGGCCAGGGTGCGGGTCTCGCCATCGATGGCGCCCCCGACCATCAGGATCACCCCGAACTCCCCCAGGGTATGGGCGAAGGTCAGGGCCAGGGCCGAGATCACCCCGGGCCAGACCAGCGGCAACTCGATGCGCCACAGGGTCTGCCAGGGCGACAGGCCGCTGCACCAGGCCGCCTCGCGAAGGTGGGTCGGCACCCCCTCGAAGGCACGCTGGATGGGCTGCACCGCGAAGGGCAGATTGACCACCAGGGAGGCCAGCAGGATGCCGCCGAAGGTGAAGTTGAGGCCGGTCCCGGTCAGACGCTGCCAGAAGGCACCGAAAGGCGCCTCGGCGCCGAAGGCCAACAGCAGGTAGAAGCCCAGCACCGTGGGCGGCATCACCAGGGGCAGGGCCACCAGGGCCTCACACAGCGCCTTGCCGCGGAAACGCCGGGTGGCCAGGGCACGCCCCAGCCAGAGCCCCAGGGGCAACAGCAGCAGACAGGTGGCCAGGGCCAGTCGCAGGGATACCCCGAGCGCCGTCCACTCCATCAGTGACCCTCACCCGGCGGCGCGGCGAAGCCATGCGTGGCGAGAATCGCCCGGGCCTCGGCGCCCTGCAGCCAGGCATAGAAGGCCCGGGCCGTATCCCCGGCGCCCTGTACCAGGGCCATGCGCTGGTTCAGGGGCGCATGCCAGGCCTCGGGGATCAGCACATGCTCACCGCGCTCCACCAGGGCCGGCGCCAGGGCCAATGAGTAGGCCACCAGGCCGCCCCGGGCCTCGGCGGCGAGGGCGAACTGGGTGGCCTGGGAGACGTTTTCGCCGAGGATGCGTAGCGGCTCGCTCGGCGCCCACAGGCCGGCCCGCTCCAGGGCCTGGCGGGCCGCCACCCCATAGGGGGCATGTTGCGGGTTGGCCAGGGCCAGTCGCGCCCGGCCCTGGCCGTCCCGATGGGCGTCGATGGCCTGGCGCACCCCGGCCAGAGGGGCCTCCGGGCCAGGCAGATCGCCGCGTCCCTGGCGCTGCAGCCAGGCCAGGCGGCCGCGGGCATAGACCACGCCGCGATCCTCGGTCAGGCCATCCGCATGCAGGGCCAGGACCTTGGCCTCATCCGCCGAGAGGAAGAGCTCGAAAGGGGCGCCCTGGGCGATCTGCCGCTGCAGGTTGCCGGAGGCGCCGAAGTTCAGGCGCAGCGGCTGGCCGGTCTCGGCACCGAAGCGCTCGGCGGCCTCGGTCAGGGCGAACTGCAGGGAGGAGGCCGCCGCCACGATCGGGCCCGCCGAGCCCAGGGCCGAGGCGGGCGGCAGGATCAGCATGACCAGCAGCAGCAAGCGTTTGAGGCGCATCGTTTCTCTCCCGAATAAGCGACCACCCAAGATTTGACCAATCGGTCAAGATAGTCAAGCCAGGCCCCGCTCCCACCGGGCTGGCGCGGCGACGACGACCAGAAGCAGTACCGACAGGACATCGCGCCCCGGCCCTCCGCACCGCCCGCCATGATGCCATGTCGCGCTTGGCTTCGCCCATGTCGCCATCGGCTCGCCGCCAAGGGCCGGGCCGCAAGGGGCGAGGACTAATCGGGTGTCGGATGGCCCTCGGCCTCGCGACTCCAGGGCTGCAGCAGCATGCGATCCAGGCGCAGCCAGCGCGGATCGCGGAAGGCGTGCAGGCCGATGGTCATGCCCTGGTGGCCGTCCCGGGGCTGGGCGCGGTAGGTGCCGAAGAGGCGGTCCCACCAGGGCAGGTTGAAGCCGAAATTGCTGTCGGTCTCGTCGCGATGCCAGGAGTGGTGGACCCGGTGCATGTCCGGAGTCACCACCACCAGGCGCAGCCGGCGGTCGAGCCATGCCGGCAGGCGCACATTGCCGTGATTGAACAGCGAGGTGGCATTGAGCAGCACCTCGAAGAGCAGCACCGCCACCGCCGGGGCCCCCAACGCCAGGATCGCCAGCAACTTGATGCCCATCGACAGCAGGATCTCCAGGGGGTGAAAGCGCAGCCCGGTGGTCACGTCGATATCCGGGTCGGCATGGTGCATGCGATGCAGCCGCCATAACAGGGGCACCTTGTGAAAGGCCCAGTGCTGGGCCCAGATCACCCCATCCAGTACCACCACCGCCACCAGCACCGTGACCCAGAAGGGTAGCCCCAGCCAACCCAGCAGCCCCCAGCCCTGGCTCTCGACCCAGGCGCCCAGGGCCACCGCCCCAGTGGGAAACAGCAGCCGCACCAGCAGGGAGTCCAGGGCCACGACCCCGACGTTGTTAAGCCAGCGCCACGCCTTGCCCACGGTCGGGGCCCGCCGCGGGGCCAGCCGCTCCCAGGCCACCATGACCATCAGCACGGCGAGGAAACTGGCCAGACGAATCCACGGCTCCTGCCCCAACAGTGTCTCTGCGCTCATGCCTTGCCTCCTGCGACCCGGGCCCTGGAACCCGGGGGCGTGGGTGAATTCCCCGGGCGGCGGCGAGGGGGTAGGATACCCCTCCACCGAGCAGACGAGCGACTCGACCATGAACTATATAGGCGCCCATGTCAGTGCCGCCGGCGGCGTCGATCGGGCGGTGGCCCGCGCCGTGGAGATCGGCGCCGATGCCTTCGCCCTCTTCACCAAGAACCAGCGCCAGTGGCGGGCCAAGCCCCTGGAGGAGGCGACCATCGCCGCCTTCCGGCGCGCCTGCCGGGAGCATGGCTTCGCGCCCAAGCAGATCCTTCCCCACGACAGCTACCTGATCAACCTGGGTCACCCGGACCCGGAGGGGCTGCGCAAGTCCCGGGAAGCCTTTGTCGACGAGTTCCGGCGCTGCGAGCAGCTCGGCCTGAGCCTGCTCAACTTCCACCCCGGCAGCCACCTCAGGAAGATCAGCGAGGCGGAGTGCCTGAGCCGTATCGCCGACTCCATCAACGAGGCCCTGAGCCACACCCGGGGCGTCACCGCGGTGATCGAGAATACCGCGGGCCAGGGCACCAACCTGGGCTGGCGCTTCGAGCACCTGGCGGAGATCATCGCCCAGGTGGAGGACAAGTCGCGGGTCGGGGTCTGCCTGGACACCTGCCACACCTTCGCCGCCGGCTACGACCTGCGGAGCGCCGCGGCCTGTACCGCCACCCTCGACGAGTTCGACGCGGTGGTGGGCTTTCAGTACCTGCGCGGCATGCACCTCAACGACGCCAAGAGCGCCTTCGCCAGCCGGGTCGACCGTCACCACAGCCTGGGCCAGGGCCATATCGGCCTGGAGGCCTTCACCACCATCATGCGCGACCCGCGCATCGACGAGATCCCGCTGATCCTCGAGACCATCGAGCCGGCGATCTGGCCCGAGGAGATCGCCTGGCTACGCGCCCAGGCCGCCTGAGGGGCGCTCCACTATAGTGGGGGAAAGCGTCCCGCCAGCGGAGCCCCCATGCCAACGCCCCCCAGCCCCGAGCACGACGCCTATCAGCCGCCGCAGATCGCCCACCGGGTGCAGGCGCTGGGAGTCACCAAGGCCCAGGCCGATGCGACCACCCTGCTGGTGCTGGGGATGCTGGCCGGGGCCTTTATCTCCCTGGGCGCGCTCTTCTTCGCGGTGGTGGTCACCGGTTCCGAGCTGGGCTTCGGCCCGACCCGCTGGCTGGGCGGCCTGGCCTTCTGCCTGGGCCTGGCCCTGGTGGTCATCGCCGGCGCCGAGCTCTTTACCGGCAACAACCTGCTGGCCATGGCCTGGGCCAGCCGCCTGATCACCACCCGCCGCCTGCTGCGCCACTGGGGGCTGGTCTACCTGGGCAATCTGCTGGGCTGCCTGGGCACCGTGGCGCTGGCCTGGCTCGCCGACAGCGCCAGCCTGGCCGAGGGCCGGCTGGGGGAGACCCTGGTCGCCATCGCCGCCGCCAAGGTCGGGCTGAGTCCCCTGGAGGCCTTCGCCCGGGGCGTGCTGTGCAATGTGCTGGTCTGCCTGGCGGTCTGGCTGGCCATGGGCGGCCATAGCGTCACCGACAAGCTGCTGGCCATCGTGCTGCCGATCAGCGCCTTCGTGGCCCTCGGCTTCGAGCACTCCATCGCCAATGGCTTCTTCCTGCCCATGGGCCGACTGCTGGATCCCGCGGCGGTGCCCCTGGGCGCGGCCCTGACCAATCTGGGCTGGGTCACCCTGGGCAACCTGGTGGGCGGCACCCTGCTGGTGGCCGGGGTCTACTGGCTGGCCTACCTGCGCCCTCCAAGAACGCCCCCGTGATGACCTATACTGGGGCCCTTCCCATCACGGAGCGATGCCCATGATTCGCTGGTTAAGCTGTCTCGCGGTCCTGTCGCTGCTCGGCGGCTGCGCCCTGCCCCTCCAGCCCGCCGACGGCAAGTCGCCGCCGAGCGCCCACTATCGCTGCGACGACGGCAGCGACTTCTCCATCGCCTTTCTGGGCAAGGGGGCACGCCTGACTCGTAACGGCGAGACGCTGGTGCTGACCGACCGCCGCCCCGCCTCCGGCATGTGGTACGCCTCCGAGACCCATGAATTCCGTGGCAAGGGCGAGGCGGCCACCTGGCGGGAGGGCCATCGGGCGCCGCTCACCTGCCGGGCCAGCCACGACTGACATCGACGGCCGCGGCAAGGGCGAGGCAGCCACCTGGCGGGAGGGCCATCGGGCGCCGCTCACCTGCCGGGCCAGCCACGACTGACGTCGATGGCCGCGGTCCACGACGCAACGGGCCGCCACCCCGGAGGGTGGCGGCCCGTTCGAGGCCCGGGCATCGCCCGAGCCGGATCGCGAGGCGCCGTTACTTGGCGGCGGCCTTGGCGCTGGTGGCGCTAGCCTTGGAGGCGCTCTTGACGCTCTCCTCCACCAGCTTCTGGCCTTCCTGCAGGAATTCCTGGTTCATGGCCACGACCTTCTCGGCATCGCCCTTGAGGCGCTCGCTCAGGTCCTTGGCCACCTTCTGCTGACCTTCCACATAGCTGCGCAGGCCATCGGCGTCCTTGACGTCGAGCACGGCACGCGCCTGGGTCAGGCTCAGCTCGGAATAGGCCTTGACGGCATCGAACTGGGCGGCCACCAGTTTTTCGGTGTAGTCCAGGCTCAGGGCGGCGTAGGCACGCGCCGGGCCGAAGAACAGGGAATCGAACTGCTGAGCGGCTTGATCGAAGCTTGAAGTCGACATCGAACACCTCCTGGTGGTCTTGGGCAACGGAGGACAATCCCTCCTGTTGCATTGCAGCATAGCAAGGCGTTTTGTGCAGTGCAATAACGAAAATATCGCTCCTTGCCGACAGCCCCGGAATATCAACGACACTCGATCTCATTGGATAATAATTTTCAATCAAGGCGTTTCATGAGAGACTGCCCGCCGGATCCCTTGCCCTGGCCAGTCGGACGCGCCGCCATGCATGACCTACAGGAACTCCACGCCTTCGCCATCGTGATGGAATATGGCAACCTCGCCACCGGCGCCCAGCGGCTGGGGGTGGCCAAGTCGACCCTGAGCCGCCGCATCAGCCATCTCGAGACGCGCCTGGGCCAACCCCTGCTGCGCCGCCAGGCCAACCGGCTGATTCCCACCGAGGCCGGGCTGCTGTTCCATGACTACTGTCGGCAGATCCTCGACCTGGCCGAGCAGGGGCAGCGTCGCCTGGACGAGCTGCGCGAGGAGGTCAGCGGCCGGGTCACGGTGAAGGTCCATCAGGCCCTGGCACGCGCCTGGCTGGCCCGTCATATGGATGTCTTCCTGGCACGCCATCCCGGCATTCGACTGACCCTGGGCCACCCCGCCGCGCCGCCATCGGGGCCCGACGAGGATGCCATCTGGGTCTGGCTGGGTCCGCTCGACGAGTGCGGCCTGCGCCAGGAAACCCTGGGGCGCCTCACCCAGGGACTCTATGCCCACCCCGACTACCTGAGCCGCCATGGCACCCCAGGCCACCCCCGGGAGCTGGCCGGTCATGCCTGGGTCGACCTGCTGGGGACGACTCAGGCCGGCCTGCTCCTGCAACACCCCCACCGGGGCGAGTATCGTTTCACGCCCCCCCACTCGCGGCTGAGGGTCGACCAGAGCACCCTGCATATCGACGCCATCGCCCGGGGCCAGGGGCTGGGCGTGATTCCCAACTGGCTGGCGGCGGGTCGCGAGGCGCACCATCCCGGCGAGCTGAGCCTCTGCCTGCCGGAGTGGCACCCCCCCAGCCTGGCGGTGAGCCTGCTCTACCCCTATGGTCGCCAACCACGCAAGGTGACCGCCCTGCTCGACTTCCTGCGCCAGCAGGTACCGGCGGCCTGGCGGGACGAGGCACCCCACGACGGCGGGGCAGCGCTCACCGAGGCTTCGCCGGCCCGGGCGCTGCCACACTAGGCGCCCTCCTGATCGCTGGCTCCCGGTATCAGCGGTAGGCATCCTCCAGATCGCTGACCCGCAGGGCCCGGCGCCCCAGGCCGCTATAAAGGTCCAGCATCCGCTCGACCCAGGCATGCACCGGGTCGGCGTTGGAGACCAGGTCGGCATTGGAGACGCAGCGCGCCCACATAAAGGCGCCGAAGACCATATAGTCGGCCGCCGCCGGTGCCGCCCCGTCCAGATAGTCACTCGCCTCGAGCTGGCCGCGCAGCGGCTCCAGGGCCCGATCGAGCTGCGCCAGCCCCTGCACCGGCGAATGAAACTCCTCCAGGCTGCGCCCGAAGCGTTTCTCGCGACTGGCCCGGAAGTAGTCCCGGTCGCCGGGGTCCACCGCCTGATAGAGGTCCATGATCAGGGTGCGCATGATGGCCGGCGCCAGGGCCCGCTCCGCGTAGTGCTTGAAGAAGCGCGCCCGGGCCTCGGCCGGCCCCTCCCCCAGCAAGGGCGCCTGGGGATAGGTGCGATCCAGATAGCGCAGGATCTCGTAGCTGTCGCCGATTACCGTCTCGTCATCCACCAGCACCGGCACCGCCCCCTGGCCGGAGAAGGCCAGCGCCTCCTTGTCCCGGAAGCACCAGGGCCGTGTCCGGTACTCGAGTCCCTTGTGGGCCAGGGCATACTTGACCCGCCAGCAGTAGGGGGAAAACCGCAGTCTCTCGTCGCGGCCGCGCAGGTCATAGAGCCATCGCGTCATCGTTATCTCCTGATATCGCCGATTGCCGAAGAGGCCTCATCGTTTCCAGCCTATCCTGGCCATTTGGGCATCGCCATCCCGGGCAAGAAATTAGTTAACTAAGCACCCGCCCTATCCGCGACTATCCGTCGCAGCCTTCCCCGCCCCGGGAGACCGAAATGCGCCTTTCCATGGCTGGCATTCCCCTCCCAAGCGTGTACATTGGAAATAATTTCCACCAAACAATTTCAGGTCGACTCCCTGTATTCGCGGCTTAGGGAGCCACCCCAACAATTTCCGGTGAGCCATGCCATTCTCAACTTCGATAACTCCAAGGAGACGCAAACATGCAGACCAAGAACGTACTCGGACTCAAGGAGGTCAATGCCATCCTCGACGCCGCGCAGCGTGAAGCGGAGACCAACGACTGGCGCATCACCGTCGCCATCGCCGATGACAGCGGCGAGCTACTGGGCCTGCGCCGCCTGGACGGTGCCGCTCCCATGACCGCCATGGTCAGCGCCCAGAAGGCACGCACCGCGGCGCTGAGCCACAAGGAGACCCGGGTCTTCGAAGACATGATCAACGGCGGTCGCACGGCCTTCCTCTCCGCTCCCCTGGAGGGGCTGCTGGAGGGCGGCGTGCCGGTACTCGTCGACGGCCAGGTGATCGGCGCCGTGGGCGTCTCCGGGGTCAAGTCCGACCAGGACGCCCAGGTGGCCAAGGCGGGCATCGCCGCCATTATCTAAGCCGGCCCCGCATCGAGAGACGACACCGCCCCCGCTGCCTGGCAGCGGGGGCGGTGCGTTATTGGCGTTGCCGTTCGCCTTTAACGGCGCCTCAGCTCGCCATGCAGCGCCTTGAGGATGGTGTAGCACATCAGCAGCATGACGAGGGAGAAGGGAATCGCCGTGGCCGTGACCCCGGCCTGCAGCGCCGAGAGGCCGCCGCCGAGCAGCAGCACGATGGCGATCAAGCCCTCCACCGTGGCCCAGAACATGCGCTGGGGCCGCGGCGCATCGATCTTGCCGCCGGCGGTGATGGTGTCGATCACCAGGGAGCCGGAATCCGACGAGGTGACGAAGAAGATCAGCGCCAGGATGATGCCCAGGGTCGACATCAGGCCGGTCAGCGGCAGCTCGTTGAGCATGCCGAACAGCGACAGTTCGGGGCGGTAGGTATCGATCACATAGTCCTTGACCAGGCTGCCGGCGGGATCGGCATAGAGCTGATCGAGGGCGGTGGCGCCGAACACGCCCATCCAGAGAAAGATGAACAGGCTGGGAATCAGCAGCACGCAGACCACGAACTCGCGCACCGTGCGCCCTCGGGAGACCCGGGCGATAAACATGCCGACGAAGGGCGCCCAGCTGATCCACCAGGCCCAGTAGAAGACCGTCCAGGCCTGACGATAGGCATCGTCGTCACGGCCGAAGGGCGCCGAGAGCGGCACGAACTCCATCACATAGGTGGTGAGTCCGGTCCAGAAGCCACTCAGGGCGACCAGGGTCGGGCCGGCGAACAGCACGAAGCAGAAGAACAGCACCGCCATGGCCATATTGATCTCGGAGAGCTTCTTGACGCCGCCGTCGAGGCCGCGCCATACCGAGACCAGGGCCACCGCCGTGACCAGCAGGATCACGATCACCTGGGTGGTGACATTCACCTCCAGCCCGAAGACGAAGTTCATTCCCGCATTGGCCTGCTGGGCGCCGAGGCCCAGGGAGGTGGCCAGGCCGAAGAGGGTGGAGAAGACCGCCAGGATATCGATGACATGGCCCCACCAGCCCCAGACCCGCTCGCCGAGGATCGGGTAGAAGGCCGAACGGATCGAGAACGGCAGCCCCTTGTTATAGGTGAAAATGGCCAGCGCCAGGGCCATCACCACATAGACCGCCCAACCGTGAATGCCCCAATGCAGGTAGGTACCGGCCAGGCCCAGGGCCGTGGCCTCGGGAATCGCCTCGGAAGCCAAGGTCCCATCGGCGCCGAAGGGGGAGGCGATGCCCAGGGGCAGGGAGACATTGGCATGGTAGACCGGCTCCAGCACGCCGAAGAACAGCAGGCCGATACCGATACCGGCGGCGAACAGCATGGCGAACCAGGAGAGGTAACCATAGTCCGGTCGGGCGTCCGGCCCACCCAGGCGAATCGCGCCATAGGGCGAGACCACCAGCGCCAGGCTGAAGAGGATAAAGAAATCCACCACGATCATGAAATACCAGTCGAGGCTGCCGGTGGCGAAACCGACGATGGACTGGAAGAGGTTCCCCGCCCGCTCCGGAAACAGCAGGGTCAGCAGGATAAAGACCTGCGAGGCCAGCGCCGAGACGACGAAGACCCGGTTGTGGATATCGAAACCGATGGGACCCAGTTGCCCCTCGATATTGTCCTGGCCGACCACATAGTCGGTCTGCATATCGCTGGCCGCGGCGTGCGTGCCGGGTTGGCCCGATGCCTTCATCCGCACATCCTCTGACGACGAGATAGCCCCCAGTCTAGGCGGCTGACGGCGAGACGTCTCGGCGGTCTCCCAACGCCACTTGGCCGCTTCCCTCCTGGCGCGCACTTGATTAGCCTCCTTACTGGTTGCCGGGTATGATTCAGGGGGCCTGTCAGCGTCCCGGACCCTACCCACATCCGACGAGGTCTTGATGCCACTGCTCTATCTCTTGCCGCCGCTGGGCACCGTGCTGATCTGGTCCGGCAACATGACCATCAACCAGCTCAGCGTGGGCGCCATCGCCCCCAGCTCCATCGCCTTCTTGCGCTGGCTGCTGGCCCTGCTGGTGCTGACGCCCTTCCTGCTGCCCGCCGCCTGGCGGGCCCGGGCCATCATCCGCCGCGAGTGGCCCAAGCTCGCCGTGCTGGGTGCCCTGGGCATGGGCCTCTGGCAGGGGCTGGCCTATATGGCCGCCGAGACCACCAGCGCCACCAACATGGGGATCCTCGCCGCCATGGTGCCACTGCTCACCGTGCTGCTCAGCGCCCTGATCCTGCGCGAGCCGCCCAGCCTGGGCGGGGTGATCGGCGGGGTGATCGCCCTGTTCGGGGTGCTGGTGCTGCTGGGTCAGGGAGACCCGCGTAGCCTGCTGGCCCTGGAGGTGGCCAGGGGCGACGCGCTGATGGTGGTGGCCGCCACCTGCTACGCCGGCTACGGGGTGATGCTCAGGCGCTGGTCCCTGGGGCTCTCGCCCTGGGTGCTGCTCTATGCCCAGATCTGTTTCGCGGTGCTGCTGCTGTTGCCGGGCTATCTGCTCGGCCCCATGACCCCGGTGGATGGCGGCAATGCCTGGCTGATCCTCTATGCCGGCATCCCCGCCTCCATCATCACCACCTTCCTGTGGATGCGCGCCATCGGCCAGATCGGCGCCAGCAAGGCGAGCATCTTTATCAACCTGATGCCGCTGTTCAGCGCCCTGATCGCCATGGTCTTCCTCGGCGAGCGCCTGGGCGCCCACCACCTGCTGGGGGGCGGCCTGACGCTGGCCGGGGTGCTGATGGCCCAGACATTGACCCGGCCGCTGCGCGCCCCTCCGGAGACGGCCGCCGCGGCTCGCGGCGAGCCGCGGCGGCCGTGTTAGACTCCGCCTAATTCCCCCCGCTCAGGAGTCGCCGCCATGTCCCTCGACGAACTGCACCTCAACCTGCGCAACCTGACCGTGGAGGACTACCCCCAGCTCAAGACGCTGATGGACAAGGTCTATGACGATATCGGCGGGGCCTGGCCCAAGCTCACCATCGACAGGCTGGTGCAGGAGTTTCCCGACGGCCAGCTGGTGATCGAGGACGACGAGGTGATCGTCGGCGTGGCCCTTACCGCCCTGGTGGACTACGACACCTTCTCCAACCCCCACCGGTACGACGACCTGATCGGCTCCCGGGAGGTGATCCTCAACGAGCCCGACGGCGACGCCATGTACGGCCTGGACGTGCTGATCGACCCGGCCTACCGGGGCTATCGCCTGGGTCGGCGCCTCTACGAGGCGCGCAAGGAGCTGTGCCGCTCCATGAACCTGCGGGCGATCCTCGCCGGCGGACGCATCCCCCAGTACCACGAATACGCCGAGGAGCTCTCCCCCAGCGAGTACATCGACAAGGTGGCCCGCCGCGAGCTCCACGACCCCATCCTCTCCTTCCAACTGGCCAACGACTTCCAGGTCAAGCGGCTGCTGCGCAAGTACCTGCCGGAGGACGAGAAGTCCCAGGGCTTCGCCACCCTGCTGGAGTGGAACAATATCCTCTTCGAGCCCGCCGAGCGGGTGCTGGAGTCGCGCAAGACCCAGGTGCGGGTGGGCGCCGTGCAGTGGCAGATGCGCGAGTTCGACTCGGTGGAATCGGTGCTCCAGCAGGTGGAGTACTTCGTCGATGCGCTGTCCGGCTACCAGAGCGATTTCGCGGTCTTCCCGGAGCTCTTCAATGCCCCGCTGATGGGCCTCCAGGACCGCGCCGCCCAGCAGGACCAGATGGCCGCCATCCGCTTCCTGGCCGGCTTCACCGAGCAATTCAAGGCCGAGCTGTCGCGCATGGCGGTGGCCTACAACATCAATATCGTCGCCGGCTCGATGATCGAGGCAGGCGAGGACGACCGCCTCTACAACGTCAGCTACCTGTGCCACCGGGACGGCACCCTGGAGCACCAGCACAAGCTGCATATCACCCCCCAGGAGCGCCGCGACTGGGTGATCGAGGGCGGCGACGAGCTGCGCGTCTTCGATACCGACGCCGGCCGGGTGGGCATCCAGATCTGCTACGACGTGGAGTTCCCCGAGCTCTCCCGGCTGCTCGCCGAGCAGGACATGGATATCCTCTTCGTGCCCTTCTGGACCGACACCAAGAACGGCTACCTGCGGGTTCGCCACTGCGCCCAGGCCCGGGCCATCGAGAACGAGTGCTACGTGGTGCTGTGCGGCAGCGTCGGCAACGTGCCCTCCATCGAGAACCTGGACATCCAGTACGCCCAGTCCTCGGTGTTCTCGCCCTCCGACTTCGCCTTCCCCCACGACGCCGTGCTGGCGGAGACCACCCCCAACACCGAGATGATCATGTTCTCGGACCTGGACCTGACCCGCCTCACCGTGGTGCGCAACGAGGGCTCGGTGACCAACCTCAAGGATCGCCGCAAGGACCTCTTCGACCTGCGCCTGCGCGACTGGAGCTGGAAGTCCGGGGGCCGGCCATCCGGGGGCCGGCAGGAGGAGGCCTGAGGCCATGCTCGGGCGGCTGCGCCAGTGGCGGGAGCGACGCTTCGCGACCCGCCACCCCTTCCCCGACGCCGCCTGGGCGGAGGCCCGGGCGCGGCTGCCGCTGCTCGCCGCCTTGAGTGAGTCCGAGGCCGAGCGGCTGGGGCGGCGCGCCTGGCACTTCGCCCACCACAAGCGCTTGAGCCTGCACCCGGAACTCGCCGCGACGACGCCCTTCGACCTCCCCGCCCGACTGGCCCTGGCCGCCCAGGCCTGCCTGCTGACCCTGGGCTGGTCGCAGGCCGAGCACCAGGAGGCCTTCGCCAATGTCCACGAGATCCTGGTCCTCCCCGAGGCCTTCCAGCGCCGGGTCGAGGAGATGGACGAGGCCGGGGTGATGCACGAGTACGACGACGAGCGGGCCGGCGAGACCTCCTACCAGGGCCCGGTGGTGGTGGCCTACCCGGACCTGATGGCCAGCGGCGACTTCGCGGGCTTCAATGTGCTGATCCACGAGCTGGCCCATAAGCTCGACCTGGGCAACTCCCAGGACGTGGATGGCTTCCCGCCGCTGCCCCGCGATATCGACCCGAAAGCCTGGCACCGCGAATTCACCGCCGTCTGGGACGACCTCCAGGCGCGCCTGGCACGCGGCGATGCCACGCCCATCGACGACTACGCCGGAAGCCACCCCGGGGAGTGCTTCGCGGTCTGCTGCGAGTATTTCTTCACCGCCCCGGACACCCTGAGCCGGGCCTATCCCGGCCTCTATAGCCTGCTGCGCGACTACTTCCGTCAGGACCCCTTGGCCCGGCTGCCCCGGAGCGAGGCGCCGAGCCCATGAGCCGCCGGCTGGTGCTGCCCCTGCTGCTGGTGGCGCTGGTCGCCCTGGGGCTCGCCTGGCAGTGGCTGGCCCATAGCGGCCTGCTCGAGGCGGCGCGCCTGGAGGCCCTGGCCCGGGGCGGCCTGGCCTGGCGCCACAGCCCCTGGGCGCTGCCCACGCTGATGGCGATCTACGCCGGCGCCAGCCTGGTGATGTTTCCGCTGAGCCTGCTGGTGGCGGTCACCGGCCTGCTGTTCGGCCCCTGGTGGGGCTTCGCCTATGCCCTGGCCGGCACCCTGGCGGCCTCGGCGCTGACCTGGTGGGTGGGCCGCCGCCTGGGCCGCGAGGCGCTGCTGCGCCACGGCGGGTCGCGCCTGCGCGGCCTCTCCCGCTACCTGTCGCGGCGCGGCATCCGCACCATGACGCTGATCAACCTGCTGCCCCTGGCCCCCTTCACCCTGACCAATATGCTGGCGGGGGCCTTCCGGCTGCGCTTTCGCGACTACCTGATCGGCTCCACCCTCGGCATCGTCCCGGGACTCGCCGGGGTCACCCTGCTGGGCAGCCAACTGGGGAAACTGCTTACCGCCGAGAGCCGTCAGGAGCTGCTCTGGGGCGGCCTCGGCCTGCTCGCCGGCATCCTCCTGCTGGCGGGACTGAAGCGCTGGGCGGAGCATCGCCGGCGGCGCTAAGGCCCCTACTGCGGCGCGACCTTGTCCTCCTCTTCGCCGGGCCAGCCACCGGGAGCCGCGCGGAGCCCGGCCAGGTCGAGCCCCTACTTCGGCTCCACCTTGTCCTCGTCCTCCTCTTCGCCGGGCCACCAGGCGGGGCGTTCCCGGTCCCACTCCGTCTGCACCAGCTGCCCCAGTACCCGTCCCCGATGGCGCAGCATCCGCCACTCGGCCTCCAGGCGGTGGCGCATCCATTGCCAGCCGTTCTCGTCGGCGCGGGTGAAGGGGCCGCCCCGGGCGATGGCGCGCCGGTAGACCGCCAGGCAACGCTCGGCGCAGCGGGCCTCGTCGTAGGCCGCCGCCGTGGTCAGGGCGCCCTCCCGCAGCGGGCCCCGCGCCGATGCCTCGCTCAGCGCCAGCAGCGCCGTCGCCATGGCCTCGACATCGTCCTCGGCCAGCAACCGGCCGTTGTGCCCCGAGACCACCACCTCCCGCACCCCGGGGGCATCCACGGCCACCACCGGCAGGCCGGCGGCCATGGCCTCCACCAGCACCATGCCCTGGGTCTCGCTATGGGAGGCGAAGGCGAAGAGATCCATGGCGTGGTAGGCATCGATCAGCGCCTGGCCCTGCAGGCCCCCGGTGAAGTGCAGCCGCCCCGCCACGCCCCGGCGCCCGGCGCTCGCTACCAGGCCGTGCCGCGCCTCCCCCTCGCCCACCACCAGGGCATGCAGCCGAGGCTCCCGCACCAGGGCCAGGGCCAGGGCCTCGCCGAGGAAGTCGAGGTTCTTCTCCCGGGCCAGGCGCCCCAGGTGGCCGACCACCGGGGCGGCGGCGGGAATCCCCAGGCGTCGCCGCCAGCCCTCGCCCCGGCCCCGGGCGAAGCGCGCCGTATCGACGCCACTGGGTACCACGCTGAGGTGGGGATTGGCGCCGCGCTCCAGCAGCAGGTCGCGAATGCTCTCGCTGGGGGCGATCACCTCGTCGCAGAGGCGGGTGTATTGCGTCGCCAGGGCGATGGCGAAGCGCCGCATGCGCGGCGAGTCCCCGGGCACATAGTGGGTGTAGTGCTCGTAGAGGGTGTGATGGGTAAAGACCAGCGGCAGGCCATAGGTCTCGGCGGCCCGGGCCGCGGTATCGCCCAGCAGGAAGGGGTGATGGGAATGCAGGATATCCGGCGCGAAGGCCTCGATCGCCTCGTGGAGCCGGCCGGGAATCGGCACCGGCAGGGAGAAATCGCTGCCGTTGAAGTGCTGCACGGCGGCCACCCGCACCACGTCCGGCTCCGCCTCGGGCTGCCCCGCCAGGCGTGGCGCCACCACCCGCACCCGGTGACCCTGGGCCTGCAGGCGACGGGTCAGACGCAGCACCGACTCGCTGACGCCCCCCACGATGGGCTGGTAGGTATTGGTGAACATCATCACCTTCACGGGCACTCTCCCTGGGACGCAACGACGAGGGTCGGCCGCGGCAACACGCGCCGGGGGGCCCTGCCGTTCAAGATAGTCGAGGCGGGCCCCCGACCGGACGGCGGCCGGAGGCGACACGCCTCTGATCAATAATAATGGCCTAATGTTCAACGCGGGGGGCGTCCTCCCGGACCGGACGGGCTGCTAGACTGGCGGAATTTCCCACACAGAGGAGGTCGGCATGGCACAACGTATCGCGGTAATTCCCGGCGACGGTATCGGCAAGGAGGTGATGCCCGAGGGGGTAGGCGTCCTCGAGGCGGCGGCGCGGCGCTTCGGCCTCGACCTGGAACTCGAGGCCTTCGACTTCGCCAGCTGCGACTACTACGCCACGCATGGCCAGATGCTGCCCGACGACTGGTTCGAGACCCTCCAGGGCTTCGATGCCATCTATTACGGCGCCGTGGGCTGGCCCGAGACGGTGCCGGATCACGTCTCCCTGTGGGGCTCGCTGCTGCAGTTCCGGCGCCGCTTCGACCAGTACATCAACCTGCGCCCCTGCCGTTTGCTGCCCGGCATCCAGAGCCCATTGGCGGGCCGCGAGCCCGGCGATATCGACTTCTATGTGGTGCGCGAGAACACCGAGGGGGAGTACTCCAGCGTCGGCGGCAAGATGTTCGAGGGCACCGAGCGGGAAATCGTCATCCAGGAAACGGTGATGACCCGCCACGGCACCGACCGGGTGCTGAAGTTCGCCTATGAGCTGGCCCGCTCACGCCCCAGGAAGAAGCTGACGTCGGCCACCAAGTCCAACGGCATCGGCATCACCATGCCCTGGTGGGATGAACGGGTCGCCGCCATGGGCGAGCGTTACCCGGAGGTGGCGGTGGACCAGTTCCATATCGATATCCTCACCGCCAACTTCGTGATGCACCCGGACTGGTTCGACGTGGTGGTGGCCAGCAACCTCTTCGGCGATATCCTCTCCGACCTGGGCCCGGCCTGCACCGGCACCATCGGCGTGGCCCCCTCGGCCAATATCAACCCCGAGGGGACCTTCCCCAGCCTCTTCGAGCCGGTACACGGCAGCGCCCCGGATATCGCCGGCCAAGGCATCGCCAACCCCATCGGCCAGATCTGGTCCGGCGCCATGCTGCTCGAGCACCTGGGGCACCGGGAGGCCGCTGACGCCATCGTCGGCGCCTTCGAGGCGGTGCTCGCCGAGGGCGACAAGCGCATTCTGACACCGGATGTGGGAGGCACCGGCACCACCCAGGCGCTGGGACGGGCCATCGCCAGCCGGCTCTAGGCTCACACCACTCGCCATGCTCCCGGCGGCCAGGGCGGCGGGGCCTTCCGGCACGCCTTTCCGCCTGGGCGCCCTCGATTGTCGACGGGCCCCGCCGCGCCCCCTTCCGCCGAGGGGCCGGGAGTTACAGGATGGCACCGGCTTTTTCATCGTCTCGACCCCGACGCTTGTCGTCGCCAGCAAAGCTGGAGATGGTGCCGACACGGAACGGCAAGCACAGAAGGCGCCCTATGCTCAGTCAATGGATCGATCTCACCCTCGCCGAACGGGTCCCCGACACCGAAGGGCGGCTGCCCTTCGGCCACTATCGGCAGTGGGCACCCGGCATCCTCGAGCTGCTGCCCAGCCAGCCCCAGTCCCAGGCCCGGGCCTGCGTGATCTCGGTGGGCGTGCACGGCAACGAGACCGCCCCCATCGAGTTGCTGGATGAGCTGCTGTCGCGCCTGGAAGCCGGCCAGCTGCGCCTCGGCGCGCCGGTCCTGCTGATCCTCGGCAACCTGCCGGCCATTCGCGCCGGCGAGCGCTTTATCGACACCAACCTCAACCGCCTCTTCCAGCGCGGCCAGGATCGCCAGGGCGACGAGCCCGACCGGGCCCGCGCCCTGATGGCGGCGGTGGACGCCTTCTACGCCCGCCATGCCGGTGCCCCGCGCCTGCACTATGACCTGCATACCGCCATCCGCGACAGCCGCTTCCCGCGCTTCGCGGTGGAGCCCCATGCCGAGGCCCGCACCGCTGCCGAGCAGTGGCGCTGGCTGGCCGCCGCCGGCCTCCAGGCGGTACTCCACCAGCACCAGCACAGCTGGACCTTCTCCCACTACTCCAAGCACTACCACGGCGCCCAGGCCTTCACCCTGGAGCTGGGCAAGGTGGCGCCCTTCGGCGACAACGACCTGGTGGCCCTGCGCCCCATGCGTGGCCTGCTGGAGGCCCTGGTCGAGGGCCGCGAGCCCCCGGGGCAAGATCCCGCCACCCTGGCCTTCTTCCGGGTCGAGCACGAACTGATGCGCCGCTCCCAGGACTTTCGCCTGCACTTCGCCGACGAGACCGCGAACTTCACCGAGTTCGCCCCGGGCAGCCTGCTGGCCAGCGATGCCGAGGCCGGCGACTTCCGGGTCGGCGACACGCCCCTGGCGGTGGTCTTCCCCAATGCCAGGGTGGAGATCGGCGCCCGGGCCGCCCTGCTGGTGAGGCCCGGCCCGGTACCGGAGGGCAGCGATTAACGCTAGACAAACGCAAGAACTTGGGAAATTAATTATATTTACAACAACAAGTTAGAGGAAAAGCATCCATGACCCCCACCCCACCCCTAGACGAAAGTCGTATAGCGCCGACTCGACCGCACTCTGTCAGGGGATGCCCGGGCTGGTAGAATCGCCAGCCTTTCGCATCCGCCATGCTGAAATCGCCATCCCCGGATGGCCATCCCGACCTGGAGCCGAGTTATGGCCGCAACGCCGTTACCGCTGGAAGTTCGTAATATCAAGAAACGCTTCGGCGACACCGAGGTCCTCAAGGGCCTCTCCCTGCAAGCCAAGCAGGGCGACGTCATCACCCTGATCGGGGCCTCCGGCTCCGGCAAGAGTACCTTCCTGCGCTGCATGAACCTGCTGGAGCAGCCCGACGAGGGCGACCTGATCGTGCATGGCGAGGAGATCCGCTTCAAGCAGACCAAGCATGGTCGCGAGCCCGCCGACTGGAAGCAGGTGGTACGCATGCGCGCCAAGCTCTCCATGGTCTTCCAGGGCTTCAACCTCTGGTCGCACATGACCCTGCTGGAGAACATCATCGAGGCCCCGGTGAATGTGCTCGGCAAGCCCAAGAAGGAGGCCATCGACCAGGCCCACGCCCTGCTCGAGCGGGTCGGCCTCTCCCATCGCGCCAACGCCTACCCGGCGCAGATGTCCGGTGGCCAGCAGCAGCGCGGCGCCATCGCCCGGGCCCTGGCCATGGACCCGGAAGTGATGCTCTTCGACGAGCCCACCTCGGCGCTGGACCCGGAGCTGGTGGGGGACGTGCTCAAGGTGATGCGCGACCTGGCCGAAGAGGGCCGCACCATGGTGGTGGTGACCCACGAGATGAGCTTCGCCCGGGACGTCTCCAGCCAGGTGATCTACCTCCACGAGGGCCTGGTGGAAGAGGCCGGCGCGCCTCACGACGTGCTCAACAACCCGCAATCGCCGCGCCTGAAGCAGTTCCTGGCGCCCAAGTACTGAGCGGGAGACGATCATGCTAGACCTGCACGGCTATGGCCCACGGCTGCTGGAAGGCGCCGGGGTGACCCTTCAGCTGGCGCTGTTGTCGCTGCTGCTGGCCCTGGTGCTGGGGCTGCTGGCGGCCAGCGCCAAGATGTCCCGCAGCTGGCTGCTGCACAAGACCGCCACCCTCTATACCACCGTGATTCGCGGGGTGCCGGACCTGGTGCTGATGCTGCTGCTGTTCTTCGGCGGCCAGATGGGCCTCAACCTGCTCACCGACCTGCTCTACGACCGCACCGGCATCGACCTGTTTATCAACCTCAATGCCTTCGCCGCCGGGGTACTGACCATCGGCTTCATCTTCGGCGCCTATATGTGCGAGACCTTCCGCGGCGCCTTCCTGGCCGTGGAGCATGGCCAGATCGAGGCAGGCAAGGCCTACGGCATGAGCAACTGGCTGGTGTTTCGGCGCATCCGCTTCCCGCAGATGATGCGCCACGCCCTGCCGGGACTCTCCAACAACTGGATGGTGCTGCTCAAGACCACCGCCCTGGTCTCGGTGATCGGGCTCTCGGACATGGTGCGGGTCGCCGCCGAGGCCTCCCGGGCCACCCATGAGCCCTTCACCTTCCTGATCCCGGTCGCCGTCATCTACCTCATGATCGCCAGCGTCTCCGAGTGGGCCTTCGCCCGCCTGCAGAAACGCTACAACGTCGGCTTCGGGGAGCACTGAACATGGAACTCACGACCTGGCTCAACGAGCTGCTATCCGACAACCTGATCTTCACCCCCCAGACCCTCGGCTACTACTGGGAAGGCCTGGTGACCACCACCCAACTGGTCTTCCTGTCGCTGCTGGCCGGCCTAGTGCTGGCGGTCCCCCTGGCCATCGGGCGCAGCTCCGGGCGACGCTGGATCAGCCTGCCGATCTACGCCTACACCTATGTGTTCCGCGGCACGCCACTGCTGATCCAGCTCTACCTGATCTACTACGGGGTGGTGTTCTTCGACGGCATCCAGGAGACCTTCCTGTGGCCGATGCTGCGCGAGGCCTTCTACCCGGCGCTGATCGCCTTCACCCTCAACACCGCGGCCTACACCACCGAGATCTTCCGCGGCGCCATCAAGGCGACCCCCAGGGGCGAGATCGAGGCGGCCCGGGCCTATGGCATGTCCCAGGCGCTGATGATGCGGCGTATCATCCTGCCCAGCGCCTTCCGCCGCGCCCTGCCGGCCTACGGCAACGAGGTGATCTTCATGCTCCACGCCAGCGCCATCGCCAGCGTGGTGACCCTGATGGACCTCACCGGGGCGGCCCGCTTCGTCTATGCGCGCTACTACGCGCCCTTCGAGGCCTTCCTCTTCGTGGCGGCGATCTATCTCTGCCTGACCTTCGCCATCCTCTACTTCTTCCGCTTCCTGGAGAAACGCCTGCTGGCTCACCTCAGGCCGGCCTGAACTCGCCGGCCTCGGCCGGCGTCAAACAAACGTTGGGAAATTGGCCTTGGCCCCCTTCCGGGAGTCATCAAGCTGCGCTACCTTGGCCTTGATCGCCATACTGGTTCAATCCTCTAGAACAACAGGGAAACGCATCATGAAAAAACTGCTGACTGTCTCCATCCTCGGCGCCGCCCTGGTCGCCGGCAGCGCCCAGGCCCGGGACTACGACCACGTGCGCTTCGGCGTCGACGTGCCCTACGAGCCCATGGAGTATCGTCTGCCCAGCGGCGAGCTGACCGGCTTCGATATCGACCTGGGCAATGCCCTCTGCGAGGAGATGGGTATCACCTGCGAATGGATCGTCCAGGAGTGGGACGGCATCATCCCCGGCCTGATGTCGCGCAACTACGACGCCATCATGTCGTCCATGACCATCAACGACGAGCGGCGCCAGACGGTGCTCTTCTCCGACCCCTACTTCACCCCGCCCAGCGCCTGGTTCGCCCCCGCGGAGAGCGGCGTCGAGGCGGCCAATGCCGAGACCCTGGAAGGCATGGCCATCGGCGTGCAGCGCGGCACCCTGCAGGACAACTATGTCACCGACCTGTTCGGCGACGTGGCCAGCGTCAGCCGCTACTCCACCGCCGACGACATGGTGCTGGACATGGAAGCCGAGCGCCTGGACATCGTCTTCCTCGATTACCCGGTGGGCAAGTCCACCCTGCTGGATAGCGAAGAGCGCGACTACGTCGTGGTGGGCGAGAAGATCACCGAGCCCAAGGAGTACTTCGGCGACGGTTTCGGCATCGCCTTCCGCCAGCGCGATGAGGCACTGGCCGAGCGCTTCAACGAGGCCCTGGCCACCCTGCGCGATAACGGCACCTACGACGAGATCTACCAGCGCTACTTCGGCGAAGAGTAAAGGCGCTACCGCTCCACGCCCCCGGCCATGGCCGGGGGCTTTTTTTTGTCCGCTCGCTTATCCATGGGCGCCGGGCAGGTGGGCGCCCTCCCCCGGGGCGGGTAGCTCGTCCTCGCCCAGGGGCCGCGAGAGCTCCTGAAGAATCCCGCAGGCCTCGGCCTCGGCCACGCCGTTGCAGCGTGCCCGCAGCGTCACCAGGGCCGTCTCCAGGGCCTGGAGCTGGCGAATCCGCGCCGCCACATGGGCCAGGTGGGCATCGATCAGGCCATTGACCTCGTGGCAGGGTCGCTCGGGATGGTCGTGATAGGCCAGCAGGGTGCGGATCTCCTCCAGGGTCATGTCCAGGGCCCGGCAGTGGCGAATAAAGGCCAGCCGCTCGACGTGGCGCTCGCCGTACTGGCGGTAGTTGGCGGCGCTGCGGGCGGGCGCCGGCAGGAGCCCCTCCCGCTCGTAGTAGCGGATGGTCTCCACCCCGCAACCGCTCTGGCGGGCCAGCTCTCCGATACGCATCCTTATCCTCCTCGATTTATCCCCTGGGCTTCCTTCCCCCCCCTTGACCCTGTAGTGGCTACAGGGTGTGTACTTCGAGCCTACCCCAAGCTCACCAGGGAGTCACACGGATGACCACCTCCTGCTGCGGCGGCCAGCCGCGCACCGACGCCACCGAGACGCCGCTACCCGACGATGCCCGGACCCTGCGCCTGCATATCGCCGCCATGGACTGTCCCACCGAGGAGGCGCTGCTGCGCCGCGCCCTGGCCGATGAACCGGGCATCCTGGCGCTGCGCTTCGACCTGATCCGCCGGGTGTTGACCGTCGCCCACGACGGCGCCGATGAAGCGGCGATCCAGGCGCGGATCGCCACCACCGGCATGAACGCCGAACCGCTGGACGATGCGACCGCCGAGGCGCCGCCCTCGCCGCCCGCCGAGGGCTGGGGCCGGCTGAGCCTGGCCGCCGCCCTGGCGCTGGCCGCGGAGCTGCTGCACTGGTTCGTCCCGACGCTTGGCTGGGCCCCGCCCCTGCTGGCCCTGGCCGCCATCGGCCTGGCCGGGCTCGCCACCTGGAAGAAGGGCTGGATCGCCCTGCGCCATCGCAGCCTGAATATCCACGCGCTGATGAGCGTGGCGGTGACCGGGGCCCTGCTGATCGGCCAATGGGCGGAGGCGGCCATGGTGCTGGTGCTCTTCACCCTGGCCGAGCGCATCGAGGCGCGCTCCCTGGGTCGCGCCCGGGACGCCATCCGCGGCCTGCTCGACCTGGCCCCGGCCACGGCCCGGGTGCGCCAGGACGACGGCGACTGGCGGGAGGTGGCTGCCGAGGCGGTGCTCCTCGGCAGCCGGGTACGGGTGCGCCCCGGGGAGCGGGTGCCCCTGGACGGCGAGATCCTCGGCGGCCGCAGCGCCCTGGACGAGTCGCCCATCACCGGCGAGGGCTTGCCCAGGGACAAGGGCCCGGGGGATATCGTCTTCGCCGGCACCATCAACCAGCAGGGCGAGTTCGACTACCGCACCACCCGGCGGGCCGATGACACCACCCTGGCGCGGATCATCCACGCGGTGGAGGAGGCCCAGGCCAGCCGCGCGCCCACCCAACGGCTGGTGGACCGCTTCGCCGCCGTCTATACGCCCCTGGTGTTCGCCCTGGCCATCGCCACCGCCCTGGCCTGGCCGCTGTTCGGCGGCGCCTGGCTGGAAGGCATCTACCGGGCCCTGGTGCTGCTGGTGATCGCCTGCCCCTGCGCCCTGGTGATCTCCACCCCGGTGACCATCGTCAGCGGCCTGGCCGCGGCGGCCCGCTCCGGCATCCTGATCAAGGGCGGCCACTTCCTGGAGCAGGGCCATCGCCTGACCTGGCTGGCCTTCGACAAGACCGGCACCCTCACCGAGGGCAAGCCTCGCCTGCACCACTGGCAGGCCTGGGGCACCGGCGACACCGACGAGTCGCCGGCGGGGCTGGCATGGGCCCTGGCCGGGCGTTCCAATCACCCGGTCTCCCGGGCCCTGGCGGCGGCGCTATCCGAGGAGCCATCCGCCGCGCGTTCCGACGGCCTGGCCGAGGCCCTGGACGCCGTCGTCGAGCGCCCCGGCCTGGGCGTGGAGGCGAGCCTCGGCGAGCGCCGGCTGTGGCTGGGCAATCGCCGCCTGGCGGTAGCGCATGGCGTGGCGGCGGACCGCCTGAAACCCCGCCTGGCGCCCCTGGAGGCCCAGGGGCAGAGCCCGCTGATCCTCGGCGAGGGCGACCGCCCCCTGGCGCTGTTCGCGGTCAGCGACCCCCTCAAGGCCGGCAGCCACGAGGCGATCGCCGAGCTGCACCGCCTGGGCATCCAGACCCTGATGCTCTCCGGCGACAACCGCCATAGCGTGGCCGCCATCGCCGCCGAGGCCGGCATCGACGAGGCCCGGGGGGAGCTGCTTCCGGAGGACAAGCTGCGCCTGATCGAGGCGAAGGCGAGCCAGGCCAGCATCGGCATGGTCGGCGACGGCATCAACGACGCCCCGGCCCTGGCCCGGGCCGATATCGGCTTCGCCATGGGCGGCGCCGGCAGCGACGCCGCCATCGAGACCGCCGACGTGGCGCTGATGGACGACGACCCGCGCAAGCTGCCGCGCTTCGTCGCCCTGTCCCGGGCCACCCGGCGGGTGCTGATCCAGAACATCGCCTTCGCCATCGCCATCAAGGTGCTCTTCCTGGGGCTCGCCTTCAGCGGCCACGCCACCCTGTGGATGGCGGTCTTCGCCGATATGGGCGCCAGCCTGCTGGTGGTGGCCAACGGCCTCAGGCTGTTGCGACGCGCCCGCCGATGACAAGGGCACCGGCCGGCGCTATGGTCGGGGCCCTGAACTCGGGAGCCCCCATGACCAACGTCGATTCCCGCTGGATCGCCTGGGCCCAGTGGCTGGCCCTGCTAACCATGAGCCTCGATCATCTGGCGCGCCACCTGTTCGGCCCCGGGAGCGCCCTGGCCTGGTGGCCGGAGAGCCTGGGACGCCTGGCCTTTCCGCTGTTCGCCGCCATGGTGGCCTGGCACGGCACCTTCACCAGCCGGGACCCGCTGCGCTATGCCCGGCGCATCCTGCTGATCGGCCTCCTGGCCCAGTGGCCCTATGCGCTGATGCCGCGTCCCGAGGCCCCCTACCTGCTCAATGTCTGCGTTACCCTGGCGGCGAGCCTGGCCTGGGCCCACTGGGCCAGGGGCGCTTTGACCGAGCGGGAGACGCCGCCCTGGGCCCACGGGGCATCCCCCCGGATGGGGCTGGCACTCTCCCTGGTCCTCTGGTGGGCACTGGGCTTCTGGGTGGAGTTCGGCCATGCCGGCCTGGCGCTGGTGCCGGCGCTGATGCTGGCGCTGTCCTATCAAGCGGCCGCTCCGGCACGGCGGTGGATGGCACGCCTGCCGGCACTGGCGGTGGCCGTCCTGCTCAACCCGGGACTCCAGGCCAGCGCCTTCGCCCTGGCCGGCGTAGCGCTGACCCTGGGGGTGGCCGGGGCCGGCCTGCCCCGCCTGGCCTGGCCCCCGCCCCGCTGGCTATGGCGGACCTGGTACCCCGGTCACTTCGCCCTGCTGGCGCTGCTGCTGTGGTGGGGAGGCTAGGTCCTTTCATCGGATTGCAACGGGGGATGGCGAGGATACGGGACTGCCCAGTCGTTATTCACAAGGAACCGACCATGACTCCGCAGCTTCCTGGCACCACGGACCCGGTACTGGCCGCCGGCGACGAGCCCCAGAGCAATGCCTCCGGCAACGCCTACTTCGGCGATATCCTCGAGACCCGGCTGAGCCGGCGCAGCCTGCTGCGCGGCAGCCTGGCCGCCGCCGTGGCCGGCGCCATGGCCACCAGCCTGCCCTTCGGCGGCGCCTTCGCCGGCCAGGGTGGCCGCGGCCCGAGCCTGGGCTTCGCCGCCATCCCCACCGGCCGCGCCGATGCGGTGGTGGTGCCCGAGGGGTATCGGGTCCAGACGATGATCCCCTGGGGCACCTCCCTGGCCGAGGGGACGCCCGACTTCGCCCCCGACAACGGCGCCGACGACCAGGCCCAGCAGGTGGGCAGCCACCACGACGGCATGCACTTCTTCCCCCTCGATGGCCGCTCCGACGAGGGCCTGCTGGTACTCAACCACGAATATATCGAGCCGCGTTTCATGCACGCCGCCGCCGCGGGACTGGCGCTGGACTCCGGCGGCTTCCCTGAGCACCCCGACGGGAGCCGCGACGCCGACCAGGTGCGCCGGGAGATCCATGCCCACGGCGTCTCCATCGTGCACCTGCGGCGCGGCGACGATGGCCAGTGGCACCTGATCAAGGACGCTCACAACCGCCGCGTCACCGGCCTGACGCCGATGCGCCTGGCCGGACCGGTGGCGGGCAGCGAGCATGTCATCACCCGATACAGCCCGGACGGCCGCATGACCCGCGGCACCCTCAATAACTGCGCCAACGGAGTCACCCCCTGGGGCACCTACATGGCCTCGGAGGAGAACTGGGCCGGCTACTTCGCCAATCGCGCCGAGACCATCGACCGCCGCCAGGCCCGTTACGGCATCACCCGCCGCGACACCAGCCGCTACCAGTGGCACAAGGCCGCCGGCGGCGCCGACGAATTCCTGCGCTTCGATGCCACCCCGCGGGGTGCCTCCGCCGCCGAGGATTACCGCAACGAGCCACATGCCTTCGGCTATATGGTGGAGATCGACCCCTTCGATGCCGAGGCCGCGCCCATCAAGCGCACCCACCTGGGGCGCTTCGCCCACGAGGGGGTGGTCTTCGCCCCGGCGGTGGAGGGCGAGCCGGTGGTCTGCTACTCCGGCGACGACGCCCGCTTCGAGTACATCTACAAGTTCGTCTCGGCGCGCCCCTATCACGCCGCCACCGCGGATGGCTCGCTGCTAGACGAGGGCACCCTCTATGCGGCGAAATTCCACGCCGACGGCAGCGGCGAGTGGCTGGCCCTGGCCCCCGGCGAGAACGGCCTGACTCCGGAGAACGGCTTCGCGGATCTCGCCGATATCCTGGTCAATGCCCGCTCCGCCGCCGACACCGCCGGCGCCACCAGGATGGATCGTCCCGAATGGGGCGCCGTGGACCCGGCCAGCGGCCAGGTCTACTTCACCCTGACCAACAACACCCGCCGGGAGCCGGGCCAGGAGGACGCCGCCAACCCGCGGGCCAACAACACCTTCGGTCATATCATCCGCTGGCGGGAAGCGGGCGGGCAGGACGCCACCCGCTTCCAGTGGGATATCTTCCTGCTGGCCGGCGACCGGGACAGCGGTCGCGATGCGAACGGCGCGCCCCTCGGCGACGACGCCATCCTCGCCTCCCCGGATGGCCTGTGGATGGACGCCGAGCGCCGCCTGTGGATCCAGACCGATATCAGCGAGTCGGTGATGAACGATGGCATCTACGAGGTCTTCGGCAATAATCAGATGCTGGTGGCCAACCCCGAGAGCGGCGAGCTCAAGCGCTTCCTGACCGGCCCCATCGGCCAGGAGATCACCGGGGTGACCATGACCCCGGACCGGCGCACCCTCTTCGTCAATGTCCAGCACCCCGGCGCCACCACCGAGGCCTCCGCCTTCGCCGCCGGCGACTACGCCAGCCACTGGCCGGACGGCGGCGACGCCATCCCGCGCTCCGCCACCCTGGCGATCAGCCGTGAAGACGGCGGTATCGTCGGCGCCTGAGGCTCAGGC
Organism: Halomonas sp. NCCP-2165; assembly: GCF_023708045.1. NCBI lineage: Bacteria > Pseudomonadati > Pseudomonadota > Gammaproteobacteria > Oceanospirillales > Halomonadaceae > Halomonas > Halomonas sp. NCCP-2165. The sequence continues at coordinate 65,122 of NZ_BRCY01000007.1, read as the reverse complement.
CCCGCCGGGAGCCGCCAGGCTCCCGGCACCATGGTCCCGCAGGGCCACCTTGAAGGCCTGCCATAGCGGACTGCGGTAGCGCCGCGGATGCCAGATCAGGGAGAAGCGGCGTCGCAGGCCGAGGTCGCTGGAGAGGGCCACCAGCTCGCCCCGGGCCAGCTCCCCGGCCACGCAGAATTCCGACAGGCAGCCCAGCCCCAGGCCGGCACGCACCGCCTGCTTGATCGCCTCGTGCTGGCCCAGCTCCATGGCGACCCGCGGCGTCAACGCGCGCCCGCGCATCGCCGCCTCGAAGACCGCCCGGGTTCCCGAGCCCGGCTCCCGCAGGATCCACGGGCCCCGCGCAAGGGCGGCATCGTCCAGGTGCTCCATCGCGGCCAGGGCGTGCCGGGGGGAGGCCACGATCACCAGGCGATCCTCGCACCAGGGCTCGCTGATCAGGCTGGGCTCCCGACACTCCCCCTCGATCAGGCCGAGATCCGCCTCCAGGCGCAGCACCTCATCGATCACCTCCCGGGAGTTGCGTAGCCGCAGGCGCAGCTCCGCTCCCGGATGGGCCTCGTTGAAGCGCCCCGCCAGGCCGGGCAGCAGGTAGGTGCCCACGGTGGCGCTGGCGGACACGACCAGCCTGCCGCGCAGCTCCCCTTCCGGCTCCCGGGCCGTGGCCACGAACTCCTCGACGCCCTCCAGCAGCCGCTCGGCCCGTGGCAACAGCTCCTGGCCGAGGGCATTGAGGGTCAGGCGCCGCCCCGGCCGGTCGAAGAGGGCGACCCCCAGGCGGCGTTCCAGTTCGGCCAGGGCCTCGCTGGTGGCCGAGGGGGAGAGGCAGAGCTCACGGGCGGCGGCGCTCAGGGTACCGAGGCGTGCCACCGCGACGAAGACTCGGAGCTGGCGAAAGCTGACCGCGGGTCTCATATCGATTTTTCCGAAAAGACTTTTCGTTATTTACTGATAACCAAGAATACTATCAGTCCCTAAGATGCCCTCACCACCTAATCATGGATGAGGACATCATGCTTCCGGGACTCCTGATCAGCGGCCTGCTCGCCGCCGCCGGCCTCGCCCTGGCCGCCCTGCCGCCCCTGGCCGAGCGCGGCATCTCCCCGCTGGTTATCGCCCTGCTGCTGGGGATGGTGGCCGGCAACCTCGCCCTGGGCCGGCGCCTGGGCGATCCCGCCGCCGGCCTGACCTTCGCCAGTCGCCGCCTGCTGCGCGCCGGCATCGTGCTGTTCGGCCTGTCGCTGACCCTGCAGCAGCTCTTCGCCCTGGGGCCTGGGGTCGTGGTGCTGGACCTGCTGATCATGGTGACGGTGCTGACGCTGGGTTACCTACTGGGGACCCGGGGGCTGGGGCTGGATCGCGAGACGGCGCTGCTGACCAGTGCCGGCAGCGCCATCTGCGGCGCCGCCGCCATCCTGGCCACCGAGAGCACCATCCGCGCCCGGCCCGCCGCCACCGCCATGGCGGTGGCCACGGTGGTGCTCTTCGGTAGCCTGGCGATGCTGCTCTACCCGCTGCTCTATCCGTTCAGCGGCATGTCGGAGGGGCTCTTCGGCATCTATATCGGCGCGACCCTCCACGAGGTCGCTCAGGTGGTGGCCGCCGGCGAGGCGGTGGGCCCCGAGGCCCTGGCCAACGCCCTGGTGGTCAAGCTGCTGCGGGTGATGCTGCTGGTGCCCTTCCTGCTGCTCCTGGCACGCCACTGGCATCGGTCATCGGAGCACCCGGGCACGGCCTCGGCGGCGCCGGTGCCCTGGTTCGCCTTCGGCTTCGTCGCCATGGTCGGGGTCAACAGCCTGGTCAGCCTGCCACCTGCCTTGCATCACGGCCTGACGGAACTCGGCCGGATCGCCCTGACCCTGGCCATGGCGGCCCTGGGCTACGAGACTCGCCTGGACAGGTTACGCGCCCTGGGCCTGCGGCCCCTGCTCCTCGCCGCCATCCTGTTTCTGCTGTTGTTGAGTCTCGGCTGGCTGGCTAGCCTGCTATTGCTGGGCTAGGGGCGATTCCCTCGAGCGGGGCGCTTTGCGCCCCACGAAGGGGGAGATACGTCGCGCCCGATTGGATTGTCGCCTGCAATTGTCGTTATTATCTACGACACAGTGTATACATAATGGACGATCGGCCGGCCGCCGAGAGCGGCCCGCGCCACGCTACCAACAAGACGATGATCCGAGGGGCCCTGATGGCAAACCGAAACAAGGATCCACTGGACACCTACCTGCTGCGGGTACTCTGCCTGCTGCTGGACGAACGCAATGTGTCGCGCACCGCGATCCTGATGCACCAGTCGCAGCCGGCGATCAGCGCCGCCCTGAAGAAACTGCGCGAGATCTTCGACGATGCGCTGCTGGTCCGCGACAAGGGCGGTATGGTGCCCACCGAGCGCGCCCTGGAGCTGTTGCCCCATGCCCGCCGCGCCCTGGCCGAGATCGACCGCCTCACCGAGTCGCCGGCGGAGTTCGAGCCGGCCAGCAGCCGCCAGCAGTTCCGCATCGGCGCCCCGGACTACCTTGCACCGATCTTCATGCGCACGGCGGTGCGCATGCTGCGCGACGAGGCGCCCCAGGCGCGCCTCTCCGTCCATGCCCTGGGGCCCGACTACGACTTCGAGGCGGCCCTGGCCGAGGGCGAACTAGATATCGTCATCGGCAACTGGCCGGAGCCACCGGAGCGCATGCACCTGTCGATGCTGCTGGAAGACGAGATCGTCTGCCTGATGGCCGAGGATCACCCCCTGGCCGCCGAGCCGGCCCTGACCCAGGAGACCTACCTGGACGCGGAGCATGTGGTGCCCCTGCCCTACTCCCGCAGCCAGCGCGGGGTCATCGACCGCTACCTGACCGGCCTGCGCCTGGAGCGCCACGAGGTGGTCGAGGTGCAGTCCTTCGGCCTGGCCCCCTACCTGCTCCAGGAGAGCGACCTGATCTTCACCACCAGCCGCCACTTCGCGAGCTTCTTCGCCCGGCTGCTGCCGCTGACCATTCGCTCCTGCCCCATCGACTTCCCGCCGATGCGCTTCTATCAGCTGTGGCACGACCGCCAGCATCACGCCCCCGCGCACCGCTGGATCCGCACCCTGCTGACCCGCGCCGGCCGCGAGGTCCAGGCCCTCGGCCGGCAGAACTGACGACGCCGCCCGATGGGCGGCGTCGCGGTCGTCTCGGGGCCCTGACGAGCCTCAGGGCTCGAAGCTGAAGCGCGGTGCCGGGGCCTCCGGCAGCAGGGCCGCGCAGGCCCGCACCTTCTCCAGCAGCGCCTCATGGGTCGGCGCCACCAGGTTAACGTGGGCCAGCTTGCGCCCGGGACGCTCGGCCTTGTCGTAGCGGTGCAGGTGGGCGTCGTCCAGGGCCAGGAGCTCGGCGGCATCGCCCTCGCGGCCGATCACGTTGACCATGCAGGTGGGCTGACGCACCGCGGTGGCGCCCAGGGGCAGCCCCTGGATGGCACGCAGGTGGTTCTCGAACTGGCTGGTCACGGCGCCGTCCTGGGTCCAGTGCCCGGAATTGTGCACCCGGGGCGCCATCTCGTTGGCCAGCAGGCCGCCGTCGCGGGTCTGGAAGAGCTCCAGGGTCAACACCCCCACATAGTCCAGCTCGTCGAGCAGGGCGCGAATATAGCCATCAGCGGTCTGCTGCACGGCCGCGTCCAGGTCCGGCAGGGGCGCCACCGAGTAGCGCAGGATACCGTCCACGTGCTGGTTCTCGGCCATGGGGTAGAAGACCACCTCGCCGTCGCGACCACGCACGGCGATGATCGACACCTCGCGCACGAAGTCGACGAAGGCCTCGACGATCAGCCGCGGATGACCGATGGCACGCCAGGCCGCCTCGGCCTCGGAGGGATCGCGGAGCACCGCCTGACCCTTGCCGTCATAACCCTCGGTGACCGACTTGGCCACCACCGGGCAGCCCAGTTCCCGGGCCGCGGCCTCGAGCTCGTCGGCATGCTCCACGACGCGGTAGGCGGGGGTAGGAATGCCCAGGCGGTCGAACAGCGCCTTCTCCTCGACGCGATTCTGGCAGACCCGGATCGCCTCGCTGGAGGGGTAGACCGGGGTCTGCTCCTCGATGGCCTGGACCAGGGCCACCGGCAGGTGCTCGAACTCATAGGTGACCAGGTCCACCTTGGCCAGGAAATCGGCCAGGTGCTTCTGGTCGGTATCGATCATCACCTCGCCGATACCGGCGCTGGGGTGGCCGGTGGTATCCAGGAAGGTGAAGCGATTGCCCAGGGGGTATCCCGCCAGGGCCAGCATACGGCCCAACTGGCCGGCTCCCAGAACGCCGATATTCATGGTTGACTCCTCGCTCGTCGCGCTGATTCAGGAATGGGGACGCGGGTCCGGGTTGTCGAGCACCGTCTGCGTCTGCTCGGCGCGGAAGGCTTCGACCGCCTCGCGGATGGTGGCGTCCTGCAGGCCGACGATCTGCGCCGCCATCAGGCCCGCGTTGGTGGCCCCGGCCTTGCCGATGGCCAGGGTGCCCACGGCGATACCACCGGGCATCTGCACGATGGAGAGCAGCGAATCGAGCCCCTTGAGGGCCTTGGACTCCACCGGCACCCCGAGCACCGGTAGGGCGGTCTGGGAGGCCACCATGCCCGGCAGGTGGGCGGCGCCGCCGGCCCCGGCGATGATCACCGAGAGGCCACGCTCGGCGGCGGACTTGGCATAGTCGAAGAGCAGGTCCGGGGTACGGTGGGCGGAGACCACCCGGGTCTCATAGGGCACGCCCAGGCGTTCCAGCATGGTCACCGCATGTTCCATCACCGGCCAGTCGGACTTGGACCCCATGATCACGCCTACGCGGGGAGAAGAAGAGGATGACGCGGTGGACGGCGCCTCGTGGGACGACTGCATGGCCTGCTCCTCGGCAAACGGGTGCCTGATATCGAGTATGGGTAAAAATCGAAGGGGCAGTATTCTACCCAGGCCATGCCCCGGCGTCATCTTGACCAGCTGGGCAGCGTCGCCCCCTGGCGACGCCGGCTTTCACCCTTGGTGCGCACTTGCCTGTTAGGGTGGCTCGTGTCGGCGGGATGCCGGCCATCGCAGCCGTTTCCACCAAGGAGCACCCCATGAAATATCCGCTGATGCTGATTACCGCCCTCGCCGCCAGCCTGAGCCTGGCCGCCTGCAGTCAATCCGAGGACACCGCCGCCAGCGCCGATAGTGATCAGGTCTCGTCGAGCGCCGGCGATACTGCCGACACGTCCAGTGCCGAGGCCACCGAAACGCCCACCGCCGAGGCCACCGAAACGCTCGCCGCCGAGGCCACCGAAACGCCCGCCGCCGAGGCCACCGAAACGCCCGCCGCCGAGGCCGCTGAAACGACCACCCTGAGCGGCCGCCTGAGCTACCGGGAGCGCATGGCCCTGCCCGCGGAGGGCGTGATCATCGTCCGCTTGCTCGACGTTTCCCGGGCCGATGCCCCGGCGGAGATCCTCGCCGAGAAGCACCTCTCCCCCGAGGGTCAGGTCCCCGTCGATTTCCGCCTCGCCTATGATCCCGCCGAGGTGCAAGCCAACCACCGCTACGCCCTGCGCGGCGAGATCCGTGACGCCCAGGGCGACCTGCTGTGGACCACCACCGAACATCACGGCGTGGACCTGAGCGAAGCCAGCCCCGAGGTGCCGGAGCTGGTCCTCACCCGGGTCGCCGAGCCGACGCCCCCGGCCACGGAGACAGTGGCCGACGAGGCCGACGTCGAGGCCCTGGAGGAGACCGGCGCCGAGGCCGGCTGACCCCTCCCGCGGCCTCTGCCCGCTCAGCCGACGGCGACCCGCCGTCGGCTGGCCAGCCAGTTGCCCCCCAGTACCAGCAGCATGACCGCCACCCCGGCGATCTCCACCCGCAGGTCGGGATAGAAGACCGCCACGATGCCCGGCACGATCGCCAGGCGTGGCAACCAGGACATGCGCGTGAACAGGTACCCCTCCAGGGCCGCGGCGAAGGCCCCCAGCGCCAGGATGGCGATGAAGCCGTTCCAGACCAGCACCGGCCAGGGACCACCCAGGATGATCTCCGGATTGAAGACCATGAACACCGGAATCAGGTAGAGCCCCTTGGCGAACTTCCACGCCTGCACCCCGGTGGCCATGGGCTTGCTGCCGGCGATGGCCGCCCCGGCGAAGCCGGCCAGGGCGATGGGCGGGGTGACGTTGGAGTCCTGGGAGTACCAGAACACCACCAGGTGGGCGATCAGCAGCGGGATACCGAACTCGGCGGTGAGCGCCGGGCCCACCAGCACGATCAGCACGATATAACTGGCGGTCACCGGCAGCCCCATGCCCAGCACCAGGCTGGCCAGCAGCACCATGATCAGCGCCAGCACGATATTGCCGCCGGAGAAGGCCATCATCATGGCCGAGAACTTCAGCCCCAGGCCGGTGAGCCCCACTACCCCGACGATGATGCCGGCCACGGCGCAGGCCATGGAGACCGCCACGGCGTTGCGGGCGCCCAGCTCCAGCCCCTCCAGCAGCTTGGCGAGCCCCGCCTTGAGCATCGCGCCGACACCGGCCGCGGTGACGGCCTGTCCCTGCCCCGGCGCCACGAAGCAATGCCAGACCGCGTAGCGCAGGGCCGCCACCGCCACCATGGTGATCACCGCGTAGTAGCCCACCCGCATCGGCGACATATGCATCGCCAGCAGCCACACCAGCACCCCCAGGGGCAGCAGGAAGTGCCAGCCGTCGCGCATCACCCGACGCATCTGCGGCAGCTCCGATCGGGCCATGCCCTGCATGCCCTGCTTGAGGGCGATGATATGCACGAAGAGGTAGACGGTGGCGAAGTAGAGGATCGCCGGCAGGATGCTGACCTTGACCACCTCCAGGTAGGGCACCCGGGTGTACTCGGCGATCAGGAAGGCCCCGGCGCCCATCAGCGGCGGCATGATCTGCCCGCCGGTGGAGGCCGCCGCCTCGATGCCGCCGGCCTGGTGCGGCTTGTAGCCCAGGCGTTTCATCAGCGGAATGGTGAAGGCGCCGGTGGTCACCACATTGGCGATGGCGCTGCCGGAGATCGAGCCCATGCCGGCGGAGGCCAGCACCGCCGCCTTGGCGGGGCCGCCGCGCTGGCGACCGGTGGCGGCATAGGCCATATCGATAAAGAACTTGCCGGCGCCGGTCACCTCGAGGAAGGCGCCGAACAGCACGAAGACGAAGATATAGGTGGCCGCCACCCCCAGCGGCAGGCCGAAGATGCCCTCCTGGCCCAGGTAAAGCTGGCCCACCAGCCGGTCGATATTGTAGCCGCGATGCTCGAGGATGCCGGGCAGGAACTGGCCCAGCCAGGGCAGCTCGCCCCGCGGCCCGGCGAAGGCATAGAGGATGCCCAGGGCGCCGATAATGGTCATGCCCAGCCCCACCGCCCGGCGACTCGCCTCGAGCACCGTGATCACGGCGATGCAGCCGACCAGGATATCGGTCTGGCTCCAGAAGCCGGCGCGCCCGATGATCTCGTCCAGGTAGAGCACCAGGTAGCCGCCGGTGAGCAGGGCCCCGGCCAGGAAGAGCGCATCCAGGGCCCAGCCCAGCAGGCCGCGCCGCCGCTGCGGGCCGAAGACCGGAAACATCAGGAAGGCCAGCAGCATGATCAGCATCAGGTGGATGCTGCGCTGATAGAAGAGCCCCAGGGGCTGGATGCCGGCGGAGTAGAGCTGGAACAGCGACAGCCCCACCGCCACCAGGCTGATCGTCCAGAGGATCGCTCGCCCCTGGGTGGGGCGCGCGCCGGAAGGCGCCGGGGAGGCGCCGGAATCACTGCGGGTCATCGTTTCGGGGTCCCGTTTCACAAGTCTGCAACTGGATCGTCACCGCCTGATTGGCGGCCCGCTCGCTCAGGCTGAGGCGCCGGCTGTCTACCACCAGGCGATGGTTCACCGCCATGGCGCCGACCCGCAGGCGATAGGCGTTGCCGGGCACCGGCTCGTCGATGGCCTCGATCCAGTAACCGCCCCGACCGTCGGAGACCTGGCGCCCGCGGCCGGGAATATGATCGAGGCCGGCGGCGAAGTCCGGCAGGTGGCTGCGCTCCAGCACCATGCGCCCGCCCCGATGGCGGTAGCAATCGAGGACCGCGAAGCCGGCCACCGAGTGGTTCCATTCCAGGCACCAGGTCGTCCCCTCGGGCCGGGGCCGGCTCAGCAGGGTGGCGCCGTCCTCGCCGATCACCGCCAGGCACGCCTCGGCGGCGTTCGCCGGCGACGCCAGCAAGCCCGACATAAGCGCCAGGGCGGGCCCCAGGGCCCACCCCGTCAAACGCCTCGACACGGCTCAGGGACGCTGATGCTCGGCCACCTCGGCGCCCACCTCCTCGTAGTAGCGCAGGGCCCCCGGATGGAAGGCGATGGGCGTGGAGTCGATGCTGAAGGGGACCGTGGTGTCGTTGGCCGCCGGATGGATGGCGATCAGCTCGTCGGTCTGCTCGAAGAGCACCTTGGTGATCTGGTAGGCCAGTTCCTCGCCCATCTCGCTGCTCACCGCCAGCACATTGGGGATGCTGATGGTCGGCACCGGCTCGTCCACGCCGTCGTAGATGCCCACCCGCAGGGTGTAGGGGGCGAATACCGGCTCCGCCTCCCGGGCGTTGGCGATCTCCTCCTCGGAGAGGCCGATCAGGCGCACCTCGCGGGTGGTGGCCAGGTTGAGGATGGAGCTGGTGGGCGGCCCCACGCTCCAGAAGCCGGCGTCGATATCGCCGTCGCGGATGGCATCGGCGGTCTCGTTGAAGTTGAGCCGCTGGGGGGTGAAGTCGTCGTAGTCGATGCCGTTGGCCTCCAGCAGGGCCCGGGCATTGAGCTCGGTACCGCTGCCCGGTGCCCCCACCGAGACCCGCTTGCCGCGCAGGTCCTCCAGCGAGTGGATATCGGAGTCGGCCAGGGCCACCAGTTGCACCGCATTGGGGTAGATGGAGGCCAGGGCGCGAATGTTCTCCAGCTGGCGTCCCTCGAAGTCGCCGGTGCCGCTATAGGCCTGATAGACGGTATCCGCCAGGGCCAGGGCCAGGTCGGAGTCACCGCGCCACACCAGGCCCATGTTCTCCACCGAGGCGCCGGTGACCTCGGCCACGGCGCTGGCGCCCTCGATATGGTTGTTGATCAGCTCGGCGAGGCCGCCGCCATAGGGGTAGTAGGTGCCGCCGGTACCGCCGGTGGCGATGGAGAGCTGCTGGCCGAAGGCGGCGGGGGCCAGGGCCAGCAGGGAGGCGGCCAGGGTAAGCTTGAATCGGGACATGGGTTCGCTCCAGGAAGTCATGGTTGTTGTTGGTCTGTCGTCGCCGTCAAAATTAGCAGGTTCTGGAATTCACTGCGCGACACGGGCCGCCGACTGCGACCAAGGAATAAGGTTAAATTCCTGCATTTTTCCCTGGCAAGCCACGGCAAAACCTTGCATGCTGAGGTCGTCGCTAGCCAAGGCCAACGGAGAACCATGAGCACGGCACGATTATCCAGCGGTTGGGATGCCCTAGACAGTGCAAACACGGCCCCCAACCTGGACGTCCGAGAGCTGGAGAAACGCTCTCGACTGATGCGCATCCTGACCCGCCGCATCGCCCTTTCCGACCTGCCCAATCGCGAGATCGCCCATCGCGTCGGCATGCCCCCCCAGCGCCTCAGCGACCTGCTGGCCGGCAAGGTGGAGCTGTTCGGCGTAGAGGAACTCGAGTCGCTACGCGACAGCCTCGACCCGGATCACTGAGCGCGCCCGCACCGCCCCCCGCGGTGCGGGCGCGTCCACCTGGTCGCCGAGTGGTCGGCAAGTCCCCCTCAATCGAGTATCCTGGCGCCTTCTTCTCAACCCGAGGACGAGACAGCCATGCTGCGTGCCCTGATGCTGGCCCTGGGACTGGTCGCCGCCCCCCTGGCCGCCGCCGCCCCCCTGGTGTTCACCGCCATTCCCGACGAGGACGAGACGCGCCTGCAGGAGCGCTTCGGCGCGGTCGCCGACTACCTGGCCGAGGAACTCGAGGTAGAGGTGCGCTTTATCCCCGTCACCTCCTACGCCGCCTCCGTCACCGCCTTCCGCAACAACCAGGTGCAGCTGGCCTGGTTCGGCGGCTTCACCGGGGTCCAGGCACGCCAGCTGGTGCCCGGCGCCCGGGCCATCGCCCAGGGCGTCGAGGATCCCCAGTACAAGAGCTATGTAATCGCCAACCGCGACACCGGCCTCGAGCCCATGGAGCAGGCGACCGCCCCCGAGGCGCTGCGCGGCCTGACCTTCAGCTTCGGCTCCCAGAGCTCCACCTCCGGGCGCCTGATGCCGGAATACTTCCTGCGCGAGCACCTCGGCGAGGCCCCGGAGGCGCTCTTCGAGCGGGTCGGCTTCAGCGGCAACCACAGCCGCACCATCTCCCTGGTCCAGTCCGGCGCCTACCAGGCCGGGGTGGTGAGCTACAAGGCCTGGGAGAACGAGGTCGATAGCGGCAGCGTCGACCCCGAGCGGGTCCAGGTGATCTGGCAGACCCCGCCCTACCCTGACTACCAGTGGACGGTCCGCGGCGACCTGGACGAGCGCTTCGGCGCCGGCTTTACCGAGCGCCTGCAGCAGGCCCTGATCGCCATGCAGGCGCCGGAGCTGCTGGCCAGCTTTCCGCGCTCCGGCTTTATTCCCGCCGACAACGACGACTACGCCATGATCGAGCGCGTCGCCACCGAGCTGGGGCTGCTCGACTGATGACCGACCTGGTCCTGGCGGGGGCGGTGGCCGACTACGGCAGCGCCCGGGTACTGGGTCCCCTGGACCTGGCCCTGGCCCCCGGTGAGCGCGTCGCCCTGGTGGGCAAGAGCGGTGCCGGCAAGTCGACCCTGCTGTCGCTGATGCATGACCAGTGGCGGCAGCAAGGGGTGGCGCTGATGCCCCAGGACCTGGGCCTGGTGCCCAGCCTCTCGGTGTTTCACAACGTCTATATGGGGCGCCTGGACCGGTATCCCTGGTGGGCCAACCTGTGGACCCTGGTGCGTCCCCGAAACCGCGACGTGGTAGAGATCACCGCGCTGCTCGAGGGCCTGGACATCGCCGAGAAGCGCTGGACGCCCTGCGGCGAGCTCTCCGGCGGCCAGCGCCAGCGGGTCGCCGCCGCCCGGGCGATTCACCAGGGCGGTCGGGTGCTGCTGGCCGACGAGCCGGTCTCGGCGCTGGACGGCCCCCAGGCGGAGCGCGTGATGCGCGCCCTCACCGAGACCTATGACATGGCGGTGCTGGCCATGCACGACCTGGAGCTGGCGCTGCGCCACTGCAATCGGGTGGTGGGCATCCAGGCGGGCAGGATCGCCCTCGACCGCCCCAGCCGCGAGCTGAGCACGAACGACCTGCTCGATCTCTACTGATATGCCCATCCTGCCCTCGTCACGCGATCCTATGCCCTTCGGCGCCACCCGCCGGGTCAGCCTGGCCCTGGTGGCACTGGCGGCGCTCTGCCTGTGGCTGGGGGACTTCGAGATCAGCGCCCACGACCCCTGGCAGGAGCTGGGACGCCTGGCCCTGGGCCTGGTGCGCCCCGACTTCGGCGCCGTGGATGCCCTCGGCGAGGCGCTGCTGCGTACCGTCGCCTTCGCCTTCGTCGGCGTCGGCGTCGGCGCCAGCGCCGGCCTGCTGCTGGCGCTGGGCTTCCACCGCCTCTGGGTGCGTACCGGCTGCGCCTTCGTCCGCGCCATTCATGAGCTGTTCTGGGCGCTGATCTTCCTGCAGTGCTTCGGCCTGCACCCGCTGACCGGGGTGCTGGCCATCGCCATCCCCTATGCGGGCATCTTCGCCAAGGTCTACGCGGAGATCCTCGACGAGACCGACCCGGCCCCGGCGCGTACCCTGCCCCGGCGCACCGGACGGCTCTCGGCGCTGCTCTATACGCGCATCAGCCAGGCCTGGCCACACCTGGTCAATTACACCGCCTATCGCCTGGAGTGCGGCCTGCGCTCCAGCGCCGTGCTGGGCTTCGTGGGCATGCCCACCCTGGGCTTCCACCTGGCCAGCCACTTCGCCCAGGGCCACTACGCCGTGGTGGGCGCCCTGCTGCTGCTCTTCTATGCCCTGATCGCCAGCCTGCGCCTCTGGGTGCGGCCGAAGCTGCTGCCCTTCTACCTGCTGGCGGCACCCTTCTGCCTGGGCACCGGCCTGCCGATCCTGTGGAGCAATGTGGCGCGCTTCTTTACCCAGGACATCGTGCCGGCGCCGCTGAGAAACGGCGAAGGCCTGGCGGGGCTCGGCCCCTGGCTCGGCGACCTGCTGCTCCACCAGGCCCTGCCCGGTCTCTGGAATACCCTGCTGCTGAGTCAGATCGCCCTGGTGCTCACCGGGGTGCTGGCCATGGCGCTCTTCCCGCTGATCTCTCACCACTTCACCGGGCGACACCTCACCGGCCGCCTCGGCGCCGGCCTGGGGCATGGCGTGCTGGTGGTGCTGCGCTCGACCCCGGAGTACCTGCTGGCCTTTATCCTGCTGCAGCTGTGGGGCCCCTCCATGCTGCCGGCGGTGGTGGCCCTGGCCCTGCACAACGGCGGCATCATCGCCCACCTGGTGGGACGGCGCAGCAACCAGATCGTGCTGCGCCCCGACGCCCCCCGGGGCCTCGAGCGCTATGCCTACGAGGTGGCCCCTAGGGTCTATGGCCCCTTTATGGCGCTGCTCTTCTACCGCTGGGAGATCATCATGCGCGAGACCGCCATCCTCGGTATCCTCGGCATCGCCACCCTGGGCTTCTACGTGGACAGCGCCATCCAGGAGATCCGCTTCGACCGCGCCCTGGTGCTGATCCTGATCACCGCCGCCCTCAATATCGGCGTGGATATCCTCGCCCGCCGCCTGCGCGCTCACCTGCGGCTGCGCCATACCATCAATCGCCAGAGCTGCTAAACGACCAAGCGACCAAGCGACCAAGCGACCAAGCGACCAAGCGACCAAGCGACGATAGCCTTGGCGCCTGGAGCCTAGTCCGGTATATCGGTCACCGCGCCGGTACTCGCCGAGCTGACCAGCCGCGCATACTTGGCCAGCACCCCGCGGGTATAGCGCGGTGCCGGCTGCCGCCAGGCGGCGCGACGGCGCGCCAGCTCCGCCTCGGAGAGGTCGACCTCGAGGGTATCGGCTTCGGCATCGATGGTGATGACATCGCCGTCCTCCACCAGCGCCAGGGGCCCACCATCGAAGGCCTCGGGGGTCACATGGCCCACCACGAAGCCGTGGCTGCCGCCGGAGAAGCGCCCGTCGGTGATCAGCGCCACCTCGCTGCCCAGGCCTCGCCCCATGATCGCCGAGGTGGGAGTCAGCATCTCGCGCATGCCCGGCCCGCCCCGGGGCCCCTCGTAACGGATCACCACCACATCGCCGGCGGTCACGGTGCCGTCGTTGATGCGCGCCTGGGCCTCCTCCTCGGAGCCGAACACCCGGGCGGTGCCGGAGAAGCGCGTGCCCTCCTTGCCGGTGATCTTGGCCACCGCCCCCTCCGGCGCCAGGTTGCCGTAGAGGATGCGCAGATGGCTCTCGGCCTTGAGGGGGCGGTCGAGTGCCGCGATGATCGTCTGGTCGTCGGGATAGGGGGCGACGCTCGCCAGGTTCTCGGCCAGGGTCTGGCCGGTCACCGTCAGGCAGTCGCCATGCAGCAGGCCGGCGTCGAGCAGGGTCTTCATCAGCGGCTGGATGCCACCGATGGCCACCAGCTCGCTCATCATGTAGTGGCCACTGGGGCGCAGGTCGGCGAGCACCGGCACCCGCTTGCCGATGCGGGTGAAGTCCGCCAGCGAGAGCTCGACCCCGAGGGTGCGAGCCATGCCGATCAGGTGCAGCACCGCATTGGTGGAGCCGCCCAGGGCGATCACCACGCTGATGGCGTTCTCGAAGGCCTCCCGGGTCATGATATGCGAGGGCCTGATATCGCGTTCGAGCAGCGTCAGCACCGCGTCCCCCGCCGCCTCGCAGTCCTCGCGCTTGTCCCGGGACACGGCGTTCTGGGCGGAGCTGCCCGGCAGGCTCATGCCCAGCGCCTCGATGGCCGACGCCATGGTGTTGGCGGTGTACATGCCGCCGCAGGAGCCGGGGCCGGGAATCGCCGTCTCCTCGATCTGCTTGAGCGCGATCCGGTCGATATCGCCGCGGGAGTGGGCGCCCATGGCCTCGAACACCGAGACGATATCGGTGTGGCCCTTGCCGGGCAGGATGGTGCCGCCGTAGACGAAGACGCTGGGCCGGTCGAGGCGCGCCAGCCCCATCAGGCAGCCGGGCATGTTCTTGTCGCAGCCGCCGATGGCCACCAGGCCGTCGAAGCCCTCGCAGCCGGCCACCGTCTCGATGGAGTCGGCGATCACCTCCCGCGACACCAGGGAGTACTTCATGCCCTCGGTGCCGTTGGCGATGCCGTCGGAGATGGTGATGGTGTTGAAGATCACCGCCTTGCCGCCGGCGGCGTCGGCGCCGTCCCGGGCATGCTCGGCGAGTTCATGGATATGGCTGTTGCAGGGGGTGACCATGCTCCAGGTGGAGGCGATGCCCACCTGGGGCTTGGCGAAGTCGTCGTCGCCGAAGCCCACCGCGCGCAGCATGGCGCGGCTGGCCGCCTTGCCGGGGCCATCCACCACCGGGGCGGAGTGACGACGGCGGGGATCCTTGGGGGTATCGGACATGGCGGGCCTCCTCTGACGATGGCATGACCCTCAGAGGGTGGCCCCTCACCGCCCGGCTGGCAACCGCCTCAGCGCGGCATCACCGCGTCGTGGAAGGCGCGCTCCTTCGCCACGGTGTCGCGGAAACGCTCGGCCATGCGGGTGAAGGCGGCGTCATCGAGCGTTTCCGCCTCCTCGTCCAGGCGGCGACGCAGCCAGGCGACGAACGCCTGGAAGGCGGGGTTATCGTGCAGATCGATCCACTCTCCCATCAGCGGGTGCAGGCCTTCGGCCCGCGTCACCCGCAGCGCCCACTCGAGATAGACCCACTCGGTGACCACCAGCACCGCCAGGAGCTCGGCATAGTCGCCGCGATCGCCGGTATCGCGCAGCAGCGCCCGGAAGGCCTGGGTCTCGGCCAGGTAGTCCGGCGCCTCGCGCCGGGCGGCCGGTACCTCGAAGGCCTCGAAGGTGCGCTGGAAGGTGCGGTTCTCGTCGCTGGTCAGCATGCCCATGAACTGGCCCAGCACCACCCGATCGTCCATGCTCGGCGCCCGGCCGATGGCGTGACCGATCAGCGCGGTGAAGGGATCGACGAAGCCGTAGTCCTGGACCATATAGGCGGCGAAGTCGGCGCCGGGGAGGTGCCCCCCGGCCAGGGCCTCGAACAGCGGATGCGTCACCGTCGCCGACCAGTCGGGCTCGCTGATCTCGCGCAGCCAGTCGGTCAGGCGCGGCGTTTCGCGGCCGGCGGCCCAGGCATTCCATTCGGCACGTGTGGTCATCGGGCCTCTCCTTCACTCGTCAGTTGAAATCTCGCCCCCGGGCGCCGCCAGGCGACCAGCAGGCTGACCAGGGTGGAGGCGACAAGCGCCCCCAGGAAGGGCGGAAGCGTGGGGATACTGTCCGGGAAGGTCGCCGCCAGCACCCCGGCGCCGAGGCCGCCCAGGGAGATCCAGCCCGGCAGCACCGCGCCGAGCAGGCCCGCCACGCCGCCGGCCACCGCCGCCAGCGGCGACATGCGCCGCCACAGGCCCAGCAGCACCGGCAGCAGGATGGCCGCACACAGCAGGTCGGCGATCAGGAACAGGCGCAACACCGAGAAGCCCTGCAGGGCGACCCAGGCCACCGGCACCATCAGCGCCACCGTGACCCACCGCGCGCCGCGGACCGACAGCCCCCGCCGGCCGCTGCTGGCCACCGCCATGGAGGCGATGGCGTTCTGCAGGGTATCGACGCTGGAGGCCACCAGGGTCACCGCCAGCACCAGGGCCGGTAGGCTCAGCCAGGCGGGCGCCTCGCTCAGCAGGGCGAAGAAGGGAATCGGCGGCTCGCCGAGCGGCAGCGCATGCATCGCCGCCAGCATGCCCAGGCCACCGATGGCCATCACCACCAGCAGGCTGCTGATGCCGCCCAGCAGGGCCCCGCGGCCGAGCGCTCGGTCGTTTTCGGCGGCCCAGACCCGCTGCCAGTAGCCCTGGTGGAAGAGATTGGCGGCGGTGACCGCGATCACCAAGGTCAGCGCCACCGAGAGGGCGCTGCCGGTGGGAATCGACGGCATCACCGCATCAGAGGGCATGGGGGGCAGCCCCCACCAGGCCACGCCGCCGACCAGCACCAGCAGGGCCAGCAGCAGCCAGGCCTGCCAGCGGTCCGTGGCGAGGCTGGCCCGCAGCCCGCCGAGGGTGGTATAGACCAAAGTGGCCAACGCCACGCCGAGGATCACCAGCGCCGGCGGCACCTCAGACAGCAGCGCAGCGATGGCGCCGATGGCGGTGAGCTCGGCGGCCAGGAAGATCGCCATATAGGCCACCGAGACGAAGGCGACCCAGCGCCGCACTCCGCTGCCGTAGCAGGCCTCGGCGAACTCGCCGATGCTGCGCCCCTCGGGCAGGTGGCGGCGAATCGCCGGGCCATAGAGCCCCAGCACGATAAACGGCAGGGAGGAGCCGATGGCATAGCCGGCCAGGGCCACCGGCCCCACGAAGGCACCGATCTCCGGCGGCGCGAAGAGGATCCAGGCGCCCATGCTGGAGGCCAGGAAGGACAGGCCGATGGCCTGGGCGCCCTGGGAGTTGCGGGCGGTCACGTAATCATCGAGGGGGCCATCGGCCCGGCGGGCCCTGAGGCCCAGAAAGGCAAAGCACAGCAGCGCCGCGCCGAGCGCGGCAGACGTCAGGTAGGGCATGTCGCACTTCCTCCGCCGGCATGAACCGGATCAGGTTCCAGGGTCGGCACTCGGCCCTCTCAGTCCCGTGGGACCCCCCTGGCGACAGTGAATGATTGGATTGTCTCGCGATGGCTCGCGGCGGCCTATGGTGTCGTCACCGACCGCGACTGTAAAGCCATATCCCCCATCAGGCCTGCTACCAAAGCAGCAGGACACAGGCATCAAGTCATACCAGAACCTGCCGATATGGCACCTATCGCCCCTATGCCGGCCCGATGATTACTCGAGATCCCCGATGCCCTATCACGAAGCCAAAGAACACGCGCCGGGGCGGCTCCACGCCCTCTTTACCGCCCCCTATAGCGCCTTCGACAACGACGTCGTCGAGCGCCGCCTGCACCTGCGCGTCGCCCTCCAGGCCCTGCTGGACCGGCCCGGCCGGGAGGGCCGCCTGGTCCTGCGGGTCCTGCATGGCTGGGCCAATGGCGAGGCCGACCCCCAGCACCTGGCCCATAGCGACCACCCCCTGAGCCGGCGCGGCGACCTGCTTCCCGTGGTGGCCCGCTATCAGGCCGCCATCGACGAGCAGCGGCCACTCCCCGGGGAAGCCGGCACCCTGCTGGCGGAGCCGCTGATGGCGGCCATCGCCGGCGCCGAGGCCCGGGGCCAGGAGATCGATGCCGAGACCCGCGCCAACCCGGCCCACTGGCCGAGCTTCGAGCGGGGCCTCGGCCTCTATACCTTCTTCAAGGTCTATCACCGTCTGACCTATGGCGAGGACGAGAGCTACCGGGTGGCGCGCTGCGAGACCCCGGAGGGCCTCAGGGAGATCCACGAATTCCATCTGGAAGAGTGCGAGTTCGCCGTGGTGACCGGCATCGAAGGCGACGACAAGAGCCGGGTCGTCCTGCTGGTGCATGTCGGCGCCCTGGCGCCCCTGGCCGCCTTCGTGGAGACCATGCTGGGGGAGTGAGACGGCCCTATTTCTCCCGCGGCACCCGGCCCATCAGGTAGAACTCCGGGTTGGGCGGGGTGCCGGCCAGGGTCACCAGGCGATTGGAGAGGCCGAAGAAGGCGGCGATGGCGCCGATATCCCAGCAGTCGTCCCGGGTGAAGCCCGCCGCCTCGAGCCGCGCCGCCCAGTCGTCGTCGAGCTCTCCCACCCCCAGGCCGCTGTGCAGGGCGAAGTCCAGCATCACCCGATGCCGTTCGCCGATCTCAGCGACCCGGTGGTTGACGGCCACCTGATCGGCCAGCAGCGGCTCCTTGCTGTAGATGCGCAGCAGGGCGCCATGGGCCACCACGCAGTAGAGGCAGCGATTGCGCGCACTCAGCGCCACCACGATCATCTCCTTCTCGGCCTGGGTCAGGGTGTCCGACTCCCGCTCCATCAAGGCATCGTGATAGGCGAAGAAGGCACGAAACTCCGCCGGGCGATGGGCCAGCATCAGGAACACATTGGGCACGAAGCCCGCCTTCTCCTGCACCGCCAGGATGGCGTCACGGATGTCCTCGGGCAGCTCATCCAGCGACTCGGGGATGGGAAAACGGCTAAGGGATGGGGTCATGGCGTGAGGCTCCTTGAGTTGTGATTGTTCGCCACTCAACAGTTAACGTAAACGTAAGTCAGTTGTCCATCCTTCCATGGCCGCGACGACAAAGGCCCCGCCTCGAGGAGGCGGGGCCCTTGATGTGCCGATCACCAGGGGTCAGCTCAGCGAGATGGTGCTGTTGATGCCTCCGGAGACGTTTTCCGGCTCGTACCAGCGAGCGGTGACCGTCTTGGTCTGGGTCCAGAAGGCGATGGCCTGCTTGCCGTTGGGGCCCAGATCGCCGAGCTTGGAGGCCCGGGAGCCGGTGAAGCTGAAGTAGGCCACCGGCACCGGAATCGGCACATTGATGCCCACCTGGCCCACGTCGATCTCGGTCTCGAAGCGCCGTGCCACCCAGCCGGAGTTGGTGAAGATCGAGGTGCCGTTGCCGTTGGGGTTGGCATTGATGAAGTCGATGGCCTCATCCAGGGTGTCGACGCTCACCACGCAGAGCACCGGGCCGAAGATCTCCTCCCGGTAGATGGTCATCTCGGCGCTCACCCCGGCGAAGACGGTGGGGCCCACGAAGTTGCCCTCGGCATAGCCCTCCACCCGACAGCCGCGGCCATCCAGCAGCAGCCTGGCGCCCTCCTGCTCGCCGGCATCGATCAGGCTCACCACCCGGTCCCGGGCGGCGGGCGAGACCAGCGGCCCCAGGTCGGCGTCGCGCTGGGTGCCGGGGCCCACCTTCATCTTCCGGGCACCCTCGACGATATCCTCCAGCCAGGCCTGGGCCTCGCCCACCAGCACCACCACCGAGTTGGCCATGCAGCGCTGGCCGGCGGCGCCGAAGGCGGAGCCCAGCAGGTTGTTGATGGCCTGGCTGTGGTTGGCGTCGGGCATGATCACGCAGTGATTCTTGGCGCCCATCATCGACTGCACCCGCTTGCCCGCCTCGCCGGCGCGACGATAGATATGGGTGCCCACCTGGGTCGAGCCGATAAAGGAGAGCGCCTTGATGTGCGGATGGTCGCAGATCTGGTTGGCCACCTCGGGGCCGCCATGCACCACGTTGAGCACCCCGGCGGGGAGGCCCGCCTCGTGGGCCAGCTCCACCAGGCGCATGGTCGAGCTGGGGTCCTGCTCGGAGGGCTTGAGCACGAAGGTGTTGCCGGTGGCGATGGCCAGCGGAAACATGAAGCAGGGCAGCATGATCGGGAAGTTGAAGGCGGTGATGCCGGCGCCGACCCCCAGCGGCTGGTTGAGGGTGTAGACGTCCACCTCGCTGGCGGCGTTCTCGGCCAGCTCGCCCAGCTGCAGGGAGGGAATCGAGCAGGCGTGCTCCACCACCTCGAGGCCGCGGCCCACCTCGCCCTCGGCGTCCGGCAGGGTCTTGCCGTGCTCCTCGGTGATCAGGGCGGCGAGCTCGGCGGTGTGTTCACGGATCAGCGCCTGGAACCGGAGCATGATGCGCTGACGCTTGGCCAGGGGCACCTTGCGCCACTCCTTGAAGGCGGCCTTGGCGCTGGTCACCGCCCGATCCACCTCCTCGGCGGTACAGAAGGGCACCCGAGCCACCACCTCCTGGGTCGCAGGATTGAGCACGTCGCGCCACTCCTGGCTCTGGGAGGGCACGGCCTGGCCGTCGATATAGAGGGGAATCTCGCGGATGGACATGATGGCGACTCCTTGACGGGTGGCGTCACAGCCTTGGACCCGAGGGTTGGGGGTATTATCCGAAGCGCTGCTGGTGTGCATATCGGCAAGGCCGATATGGCGTTCAGGCATGATTTCAGTGTAGACAGGGGGGTAATTGACAGACAACGACCAAGACCGCACATTGCTTGTGCACTTATGCACAACAACTCGTCGAGGTGCGCATGCTGGACTGGCAGGACATACAACTCTTCCTGGAGGTGGCGCGCTGCCAGCGCCTCACCGAGGCGGCACGGCGCCTGGGCCTGGATCATTCCACCCTGTCGCGGCGCACCCGACGCTTCGAGGAGAAACTCAACACCCAGCTCTTCGAGCGCAGTACCCACGGCTACCGCCTCACCGAGGCGGGGCAACGGCTGCTGGCCCATGCCGAGGAGATGAGTCGCCACGCCCTGGAGGCGGTGGAAGGACTCAGCGACCAGAATCGCCGCCTCAGCGGCCAGATACGCCTGGGGGTCACCGAGGGGTTCGGCACCTGGGTGGTGGCCCCCCTGCTGGCCGCCTTCGGCGACCGCCACCCGGGGCTGACCCTCGACCTCCTCGCCCTGCCGCGGGTGGTCAACCTGAGCCGTCACGAGGCGGACCTGGCAATCACCATCGAGCGCCCGGCGAGTCCCGGCCTGGTGGTCTCGCGGCTCTGCGACTACCGCCTGCGCCTGTATGCCAGCCGCGACTACCTGGCCCGCCGCGGTCGCCCGGAGCGCCTCGGCGAACTGGGCCGCCATCGGCTGATCGGCTATGTGGATGACCTGATCTTCAGCGACCAGCTCAGCTACCTGGAACCGCTGCTCGACCCGGCCAGGGTCGGCCAGCCGCCGCAGATGGCGATCCGCAGCACCAGCGTCACCACCCAGTACACGGCCTGCCTGCATGGCGCCGGACTCGCCGTGCTGCCCTGCTTCATGGCGGAGCCGGCGCCGACCCTGGCCCCGGTGCTCGGCGAGGAGGTGACGGTAGAACGCCAATTCTGGATCACCGCCCGCCAGGAGCAGCGCCAGCTGGCCCGGGTACGGTTGCTATGGGATTACCTGCGCGAGGCCCTGGTACTCAACCGCGGCTTCCTGATGGGCGAATCGGCCGGCCTGATCATCCCCGAGGCCTGAGCCATCGATAACTTGTCAGGGGTATATCAACCTTTATTGATAAAGCGTGACTATCAAGGCCTTCGAGAAAGAAAAATGGCGGCAACCGTCCCCGGCTCTTAGCTTATAGAGAGCAGACGGGGGAAGGCCGCCGCCGATGTCTGAGTGACGCAGAGTTGATTCAGCGCATTGTTCAGGTCGGCGCTTCTCATCTATCACTAGTGAGTCACCGCCAAGTGGCCATGACTAGAGAGGAACGGAGAGAGCAATGAGCGACCAACAGAGCAGCAGCGGCAAGTGCCCGGTCATGCACGGTGGCCAGACCACCAGCGGCCAATCCAACACGGACTGGTGGCCGGAGACCCTGAATCTGGACATTCTCCATCAGCATGATCGCAAGACCGACCCCATGGGCGAGGACTTCGACTACCGCCAGGAGGTCCGAAAGCTCGACTTCGACGCCCTGAAGCAGGACATGCACGCCCTGATGACCGACAGCCAGGCCTGGTGGCCGGCGGACTGGGGGCACTATGGCGGCCTGATGATTCGCCTGGCCTGGCACGCGGCGGGCTCCTACCGTATCGCCGACGGCCGCGGCGGCGGCGGCACCGGCAACCAGCGCTTCGCTCCCCTCAACAGCTGGCCCGACAACGCCAGCCTGGACAAGGCGCGGCGCCTGCTGTGGCCGATCAAGAAGAAGTACGGCAACCAGATCAGCTGGGCCGACCTGATCATCCTCGCCGGCAACGTGGCCTACGAGTCCATGGGCCTGAAGACCTTCGGCTTCTCCTTCGGCCGCGAGGATATCTGGCATCCCGAGAAGGACACCTACTGGGGCGCCGAGAAGGAGTGGCTGGCCCCCTCCGACGAGCGCTACGCCAGCGTCGACAAGCCGGACACCATGGAGAATCCGCTGGCCGCGGTGCAGATGGGCCTGATCTACGTCAACCCGGAGGGGGTCAATGGCCAGTCCGACCCCTTGAAGACCGCCGCCCAGGTGCGCGAGACCTTCGCCCGCATGGCGATGGATGATGAAGAGACCGCGGCGCTGACCGTCGGGGGCCATACCGTGGGCAAGTGCCACGGCAACGGCGATGCCGATGCCATCGGCCCGGAGCCCGAGGCCGCCCCCGTCGAAGAACAGGGGCTGGGCTGGAAGAACCCCAACCAGGGCGGCGTGGGCCGCTACGCCCTGACCTCGGGCATCGAGGGCGCCTGGACCACCCATCCCACCAAGTTCGACATGGGCTACTTCGATATGCTGCTCGATCACGAGTGGGAGCTGAAGAAGAGCCCGGCCGGCGCCAACCAGTGGGAGCCGGTCGACATCAAGGAGGAGGACAAGCCGGTCGATGTGGAGGATCCCTCGATCCGCTACAACCCGATCATGACCGACGCCGACATGGGCATGAAGATGGACCCGACCTACCGGGCCATCCTCGAGGCGTTCCGCAAGGACCCGGCGCGCTTCCAGGACGCCTTCGCCCGGGCCTGGTTCAAGTTGACCCACCGAGACATGGGCCCTAAGGCCCGGTATATCGGCCCGGAGGTGCCCGATGAGGAGCTGATCTGGCAGGACCCGGTACCCGCCGGCAGCACCGACTACTCCGTGGAAGCGGTCAAGCAGAAGATCGCCGCGAGCGGTCTCTCCGTCGCCGAGCTGGTCAGCACCGCCTGGGACAGCGCCCGCACCTTCCGCGGCTCCGATATGCGCGGCGGCGCCAACGGCGCCCGCATCCGCCTGGCCCCGCAGAAGGACTGGGAGGGCAACGAGCCGACCCGCCTGGCCAAGGTACTGAAGGTCTACGAGGGGCTCAGTGCCGAGACCGGCGCCAGCATCGCGGACCTGATCGTGCTGGGTGGCAGCGTGGGCATCGAGCGTGCCGCCAAGGCGGCCGGCTACGAGATCCTGGTGCCCTTTATTCCCGGCCGCGGCGATGCCAGCGACGAGATGACCGACGCCGACTCCTTCCAGTACCTGGAGCCGCTGGCCGATGGCTTCCGCAACTGGCAGAAGCAGGACTACATCGTCAAGCCGGAGGAGATGCTGCTCGACCGCGCCCAGCTGATGGGCCTGACCGCCCCGGAGATGACCGTGCTGATCGGCGGCATGCGGGTGCTGGGCACCAACCATGGCGGTACCCAGCATGGCGTCTTCACCGACCATGAGGGGCAGTTGACCAACGACTTCTTCGTCAACCTGACCGACATGGCCTACCGCTGGGTGCCGACGGGCGACAATCTCTACGAGATTCGCGACCGCCAGAGCGATCAGGTGAAGTGGACGGCCACCCGTATCGACCTGGTGTTCGGCTCTCACTCCATCCTGCGCGCCTACGCCGAGGTCTATGCCCAGGACGACAACGAGGCGAAGTTCATCGAAGACTTCGTGGCGGCCTGGACCAAGGTGATGAATGCCGACCGCTTCGATGTGGACAAGCTCGGCGAGTGCTGAGGACGCGACTCACCCGTCACCACGCGGACGCCCGGGCCCTGGCCCGGGCGTCTTGCCGTCGAGGCTAGGTGTGATCCCTCGGCGGGCGATTCATCCGGTGCACCGCCAGCAGGACCCTCTCGACTCAACCGCGCAGCATCACCACCAGGATCAGCAGCGGACAGACCACGCGGATATACCAGGGCCACAGCTTCCAGAACAGGGTACGCTCGATCTCCGGGGCCCCCCGACGCAGCTCCTGGAGCTTGGCGTTGCGCGACAGCAACCAGCCCACATAGACGCAGATCAGCCCACCCACCAAGGGCATGCTATAGCTAATGGTCAGGGTAATCGCCCAGTCGAACAGCGGTTCGAAATAGGCCAGGATCAGAGTGGCGATCATGAAGGTGAGCGTGGCCATCAGCCAGGTGGCCGGACGACGCCGAATCAGGCCGGTTTCCTCGAGGGTCGACACCGGCACCTCCAGCACCGGAAACATGGAGGTCAGGGCGGCGATGGCCAGCAGCAGGAAGAAGACCAGTTCCAGGCCCAGCCCCAGCTCGCCCAGGGCCTCGAACATGGCCGGCATGACCATAAACAGCAGGGTCGCCGAGCTCTGCAGTTCACCGGCCTCGTCGAAGACCTCCACCCCCAGGCCATGAGCCACGAACATGGCCGGAATGATCAAGAGGCCGGCGATAAAGGCCACCCCCATATCGATCAGCATCACCTGGGCACCGACCCGGGGCAGATTGGCCTGGCGACTCAGGTAGGAGCCATAGACCACCATGGCGCCGACGCCGATGGAGAGCGAGAAGAAGGCCTGCCCCATGGCATCCAGCAACAGCGGTCCATCGATCCGCGACAGGTCCGGTATCAGGTAGGTCTTGACCCCCTCGCCGGCGCCGGGGAAGCTCAGCATCACCGCGATCAGTCCCAGCATCATCACCAGCAGCAGCGGCATCAGCCGTTTGGTCCAGCGCTCGATGCCCTGGTTCACGCCGGCCAGCACCACGGCCGCGGTAATTACCATGGCCACCAGGGCCAGGCTCCAGTCCCGCCAGAAGCTGCCCTCGGCGAGCCAGGCCGTCGCCCCCTCCAGGCCGAGAAACCGGGATAGCGGCAATAGCGCGTAGCCGATCAACCAGCCGGTGACGATGGCATAGAACGCCTGCCCCAGGCAGGCGGCCAGCAGCGCCAGACCGCCGACGCCCTGCCCCAGGCGCCGTGGCAGGCCACGGCCCCCCACCCTCCCCATGGCATTGATCACGCCACTCTGGGCATAGCGCCCCAGGGTCAGCTCAGCCATCAGTGCCGGGTAGGCGAGGATAAAGGCCATCACCACATAGGCCAGCAGGAAGGCCCCGCCGCCATTGTTGGCGGCCATGGAGGGAAAGCTCCACACATTGCCGAGCCCCACCGCGGCGCCGGCGGCGGCCATCAGGAAGCCGAAACGACTGGAAAATTGCGCGCGCCCGGCGGGCACCTCGGCGGCGGATGGGGTGCCGGCGGCATGGTTGGTTTGCGATATTGTCATTGGAATTATCCATCGGGTGTAGGAATCGGCCCGTCAGGGTCTTGGTTCGAGCCGCTCGAGAATGTCGAAGTGATCGCAAGCGGACAGCGGGCAGAGTTCCACCGCCACCCCGGCCGCCCGGGCGCGTTCATAAAGCGCCTCACCCTGGGCGCGGAAGGCGGGCGGGTCGAGTTCGCCGTGGGCCAGGGTCACTGGCGGCAGGCCCCGCAACGCCTGACACAGGGGGCTGAGCCGCTCGGCCCGCCCGTCGTCCAGCCCCAGGGGAGCATCGATATAGGTGCCCACCAGGGGACGCAGATCATAGATGCCGCTGATCAGCCAGAGAGCGGCGATATCCGTCAGGCGCCCCTGCCCCAGGCAGCTCATCAGCGCCAGCTGAGCCCCGGCGCTATGACCACCCAGATGGAAGCGACCATCCAGGCCCAGGGCGCTCGCCTCACGGCGCAGCGCCGCGATGCCCTGGCGACAGGCCGCCACCATGGCCTCGATATCGGCCTCAGGCGCCAGGGGATAATCCAGGGAAGCGAACGCCCATCCCCGCGCCAGCCAAGGCGCGGCCATGAAGTCGGTGGCCGAGGCATCCAGCTCCTGCCAGTAACCGCCGTGCAGGAAGACCATCAGCGGCCAGGGCCCCCGCCCCTCGGGGACGAAGAGATTGATCCCCTCCAGCGGCCCGGCCCCGTAGCTTAGGCGCTGTGGGGCATGCCGCTCGCGTAGCCGAACCCCGAGCTCGGCCTGGCGCGCCAGGGTGGCTTCGACATCCCGCGCCCAGCGACTCGGGGAATAGGCCCGCTCCCGGCGAGTCAGCTCCGCATGGTCCATCTCAGGTAACCTCCGAACGTACCTGGAAGCGCGCCTCGAGGTATTCGCGGCTCTCCACCACCTCACGGAAGTGGCGGGCCGCCTGCCAGACGTCCTCGTAGCTGAGATAGAGGGGCGTGAAACCGAAGCGCATCAGCCCCGGCTCCCGGTAGTCACCGATCACGCCACGGGCGATCAGCGCCTGGACGATGGCATAGCCATGTTCGCGATGAATAAAGGCCACCTGGCTGCCACGCTCCGCCTGAGCCGGGGTGATGTCCTCGATGCCCTCGGCCTCGAGCAGGTCGGCCAGGCAAGCGCGGAACAGCTCCCCCTGGGCCAGGCTCTTCTCCCGCAGGGCGGCCATATCGACCGCTTGCCAGAGACGCAATGAGGCCTCCAGGGGGGCATAGATCAGCGCCGAGTGGGTACCGGTACGAAAGCGGGTGATGCCTGGGGCCGGGGCATAGTCGCCATCGAAGGCGAAAGGCGCGGCGTGACCATGCCAGCCGGAGAGCGGCTGCCAACCGCCCTCCTGGTGATCCCTGTGCACATAGAGAAAGGCCGGCGCCCCGGGGCCGCCGTTGAGGTACTTGTAGGTGCAGCCCACCGCATAGCGGGCCCCGCAGCCATTCAGGTCCACCGGCAGGGCCCCGGCGGAGTGGGCCAGATCCCAGACGACTTCAGCGCCTCGCTCATGCACCTGGGCGGTGATGGCGGCCATATCGCGCTGACGCCCGGTACGGTAGTTGACCTGGCTCAACACCACGGCGGCGACCCGCTCGTCCAGGTAGTCGGCGAGTTCGGCGCCCTCGGGAAGCACCCGGTGCTCGAACCCGGCGAAACGGCACAGGCCCTGGGCGATATACCCATCGGTGGGAAAATTGCCGCCTTCGCTGAGGATCACCGGCCGCGAGCGCCCCTGAGACTCGGTGATATATCCCAACAATTTGAAGATATTCAAGGTGATATTATCGGTAATGATCACCTCGCCGGACTCGGCGCCAATCAGTGGCGCCAGCAGATCGCCCAGGCGTTCCGGGGCGTCGAACCAGCCCTGGTTCCAGCCCTTGATCAGCTCATCGCGCCACTGATCGCGGGTAGCGGCCAGGGCCTCCCGGGCGTCGACTGGCTGAGCCCCCAGGGAGTTTCCGTCCAGATAGATCACGCCTTCGGGAAGCGCGAAGCGGGCCTTGAATGCCGCCAAGGGATCATGGCGATCCAGTTCGCGCGCCCTATCCAGGGTCGGGTTCATGCTGTCCTCCGAAGAATGGGGTGGAATATCTGCCCCCGATTCTAGGAGGGATTGGGCGGGAAAGGCTTGCGTTATTCGCCACAAAACCGGCAGCCTACGCAATAATCTTGCATCCTTAAGAGGAATGGCACATTGGAAAACCTGGATCGCTTCGACTGCCGGATTCTTCACGCCCTGCAGCGAGATGCCCGCCTGACCCTGGCCACCCTGGCGGAGACGGTAAACCTCTCTCCCAGTCAGTGCTCGCGGCGTATCGCCCGCCTCGAGGAGAGTGGAGTCATCCGGGGGCACGGCCTGCGCCTCGACCCCGAGGCCCTGGGCCTCAAGGTCACCGCCTTTATCTTTCTCTCGGTGGACAAGGGGAACATGGCCTGTCCTCGGGAGGCGGTAGCGGAGCTACTGACCCGGGATGAGGTGATCGACTGTCACGCCATTACCGGCAATCACGACTTTATTCTCAAGGTCATGGTGGAAGACCTCGCCGACCTGTCCCACTTCCTTTCCAGCGCCGTGAGCAACCTGCCGGGAATCCGCGATATTGCCACCCAGGTGGCCATGAACACCCTCAAGGTGGAAGGCCCGCTCAGGGTCATGCCTTGATTCCCCCCAGAGACCGCCGCTTCGATCGCCCCCCGGCTCAATGCCGGTAATTCTGACTCGACCGCCCTAGGTGACCGAGGTCGTCGGCCTGCCCTGGCTCACCTTCCTGCAACCAGCGTGCCGGACCATCGACACGCCCAGCTATCATTATTTCGAATACCTGACACTAGCCAATGTCTGACCTTGCCCAGCAGATTCGCCTCTGCCAAGGCCAGGCCTACAGCCTGGCTTTGGCGTTTTGTCGTGATCGAGGCGGATACGCTACGCGCAAGGGGAGTACCTCGGCAGCCGGGCCTCGAGCAGTCGAGCCGCATGCAGCACCTTCATGTCCTGAAACCGTGGGCCGACTAGGTGTAGTCCAATAGGAAGGCCCTGATTATCCAGGCCGCAAGGCAGCGAGGCGGCGGGCTGCTGTGTCAGGTTGAAGGGGTAGCTGAAAGGTGTCCAGTCCATCCAGTCACGATAGGGGCCACCCGGTGGCACGTTGTGACCGGCCGCGAAGGGGGCGATCGGCATGGTGGGGGTGATCAGCAAGTCGTAGCGCTGGTGGAAGGTCTGCATTTGGGCGGTCAGCCTTTCCCGAGCTCGGCAGGCGGCTAGGTAATCACACAGCGAGATTTGTGCGCCACGCTGAGCAATGTCGAAAAACCCGGGATCCAGTTGGGACTGCTGGGTCGTATCGAGTCGCTCGAGTGCCTGGCTGGCACCAGAGAACCACAGGGTATTGAACGTCTCGAGCGGGCTCTCGAACCCAGGATCAACCTCATCCACCTCGGCGCCTAACTCCTCGAATAAAGCCACCATGTCGCGCACCCGTGCGGCAATATCGGGTGCCACTTCCACATAGCCAAGATCGGGGCTGTAGGCGATCCGCCAGCCTGTCAACGCGTTCGGTGGAGCCATTAGCCAATCATCGGCGCGAGCATTGCCAAGATAGCCGTCCCTAGGATCGGGTTGCGCCATCACACTCAGCATCAGGGCGCTATCCGTGGCGGTTCGGGTCATGGGCCCCAAGTGTGACAGGGTACCCATGGCACTGGCCGGCCATTGAGGCACCCAGCCGAAGGTCGGCTTAATGCCGAAGGTGCCGGTGAAACTGCAGGGAATGCGGATGGATCCGCCGGCATCACTCCCCTGGTGTAAGAGCCCGAGATTGAGGGCAGCGGCAGCAGCAGCTCCTCCCGAAGACCCCCCGGGGGTGAGGCGCGTGTCCCAGGGATTGCGTGTAACGCCGTGCAGGGGATTGTCGGTGACCCCTTTCCAGCCAAACTCCGGAGACGTAGTCTTGCCGAGGAGTACCGCCCCGGCACTGCGCAAGTGACGGCTGATCGGTGCATCGACATCCCAAGGCCCGTTGAGGGCGCTAGTGGCCGAGCCCAAGCGAGTCGGCATGCCTTCCGTTAGGGTCAGATCTTTGATGGTAGTTGGTACTCCATCGAGGGGGCCGCAAGGCGTGCCTGCATGCCAGCGGGCCTCGGAGGCACGTGCCGAGGCCAGGGCCTGCTCCTCATCGACATGGGCGAAGGCGTTGACTCGAGGGTTGTCGCGGGTAATGCGTGTCAGGCAGTCCTGGGTCAACTCGACCGGGGAGAGGTCGCGTCGATGAAACAGGCTGAGCGCTTCCGTGGCGCTCAACTCTGCCAGCTGAGTGGGTTGGGAAGGCGTTGTCATGGTCGTCTCACTCCTCGACGTCATCAGCTAGGCCTGCTTGTTCCAGCATGGCGTGAAGCAAGATATTGCATCCCTGGTGTAAGTCGTTGGGATCGGCGCCTTCAATTTCGTTGTGGCTGATGCCGTTCTCACAGGGCACGAAGATCATCCCGGCTCGGGTGACACGACCTAGGAAGATGGCGTCATGGCCGGCGCCACTGACAATATCCAGGTGTGAGTAGCCGAGGCTATGAGCAGCACGGCGGACCGCATCGACGCAGTTGTCGTCGAAGTGCTCCGGTGCGAAGTCGGCAGTTGGTGTGAGCTCGGCTTGCAGGCCATGACGCTCGCTCACTTCCACGACCACTTGGCTGAGTTCTTGCGCCATCTTCTCGAGGGTGTCGTGATCAAAATGACGCAGATCAATGGTCATCCGTACCTGTCCAGGAATGACGTTGCGTGAACCAGGGTGTAGCTGCAGCATTCCTACCGTGCCCCGGCCATGGGGAGGGTAGGCATTGGCGATGCGATTGACCGCGAGGGTGATCTCCGAGGCACCCAGCAGTGCATCGCGCCGCAGGGGCATGGGCGTCGGTCCGGCATGCGACTCTAGGCCGGTCAGGGTCAGATCAAACCACTTCTGACCGAGGGCCCCCATGACCACGCCGATGGTGTTCCCGGTGTCCTCGAGGATAGGGCCCTGCTCGATATGGCACTCATAGAACGCCTTGATATGACTGGGGTTGACCACATCGCTGCCGCGATGACCGATAGATGACAATGCCTCGCCGGCAGTGATGCCATCGCTGTCGGTACGGGCTAGCATATCGTCCAGTGCCAGCTGCCCGGTAAAGACGCCTGAGCCCATCATGCACGGTGCAAACCGGCACCCCTCTTCATTGCTCCAGACCACCACCTCGATGGGGGCACGCGTCTTGATGTCGTGCTGATTTAGGGTGCGAATGACCTCTAGTCCTGCCAGTACCCCATAGACCCCGTCATACTTGCCGCCAGTAGGCTGGCTATCGAGATGGCTTCCGGTCATCACCGATGGGCCGTTAGCATCCTGGCCCGGGCGTCGGGCGAACACATTGCCGATGGCATCGATCCGGATCGAGCAGCCTTCGGCGCGGCACCACTCGATAAATAGCTCACGTGACTGGCGATCGAGCTCGGTGAAGGCCTGTCGGTTGACCCCCCCCTTGGGCGTGGCACCGATCTTGGCCATGTCCATCAAGGCTTGCCAAAGGCGCTCTCGATCGGTTCGCAGATCGGTGATGGAGCGGGCTGTATCCATGAGTGTCATGAGTATCCTCTTTTATCCTTATCGTTGTCAGGGCGGAATGTCGTCGTGACTAGCGATTCTGATTAACCAGGCGTAGTAGTGGCGAAGCCTGGTCGAGCTCGCTCAGCGCTTCCTGTGAGATCAGCATCTGGCCGGCCATTTCCGCCTCGAGTGCTGACATATGGGTTTCGGCATCACGCATGTGCTCATCCATTAGTTGTCGGACACGTTCGGCATCCTCGGCGCGGTAGGCCTCGAGCAGCTCGCGATGGTAGCGGTGGTTGGCTTCATCGAACTGTTTGCGTTCCGGGATATAGGCCTTCTTTACGACGACCAGGTCTCGTAGCAAGTCATTGAGGAATCGGCACATGAAGGCCAGCAGGGAGTTAGGACAAGCGCGGGCCAAGAGGTTGTGAAACTCGAGCTCCAGGAAGCGCTGACGCCGCTGATCCTCATCGTCGGGGTGGCAGCACTCACAAGAGGCGATATTTGCTTCGAGCTTCTCCAGCATGTCGTCACTGAGGTGCCCAACCACCGAAACTGCCAGCTCCACCTCGAGCAAGCGCCTCAACTGGTACACCTGTTGGCCGTCCAGCGAGCGGAAGTGGAGAAAGTTTCTCAGCATGCGACTGGCTGGCTCCATGCTGGGGGGATGGAGAATGGCGCCACCGCCTGGGCCAGTCTTAAGGGTAATCAAGCCTTCGACTTCGAGGATTTTCAGGGCCTCGCGGACGGTCCCCTTGGCGCACTCATAAAGCTCCATCAGGGTCTTTTCATTAGGCAGCCGGTCACCCTCTGTGAGTCCCTCGGTGGCAATCCAGCGCTTGATATCTTCGCTGATCAGCTCGGCGAGCTTTTGCCGCCGGCGTAGGGGAGGGGAGTTGGCCATGTATATGTCTCCTTGAGCGGGGCCGGGTCGGCCCCGCGTGGCTATGGATTAACGGGGGGAGAGGGTTTCGGAACCCTGGCGAGATCCGTCGCCGAGGCGCTCCGGGTGGTATTCGGCATCATAGTCCTGTCGGGCGCTGGCAAAGCGCTCCACGACGTCATGGTCATGGCGAACAAGAGCCAGGCTGAGGCCAACGAATAGGCCGGAATTGACCAGGAGGCCCCAGATACCGGCATGGAAGCCGAAGGGGGCGCTGAACGGGCCGAAGGTCAGCAGCAGTACGCAGCCGACACCTCCAAGCAGACCCCAGACTGCCGCGGTGGGATGGGCACGACGCCAGGTGATGGCGCCGATTGTGGGAACCACCAGCTGAGCCGTACCGGCGAGGGCGGCGATACCGATGGTGACGAGCACGCCCGGCACGGTCAGCGCCATGATGTAAGCGGCCAGTGAGAACACCACCAGGGAGATGCGACCGACCCCGACGATACGTGCTTGATCGGCATCGGGCTTCACATAGCGCTTATAGATATCCATGGTGACTACGGTCGATACGGCGTGAATCTGCGAGTTGGCCGTGGACATCGCCGCTGCCGCACCGGCTGCCATGATCAATGAGGCGAGCAGGAAGGGGGCATAGTTCATCAGCATGACCGGCAGGATACGATCGGGAGACTCCAGTCCTGGTTCCAGCAGCACGCCGGTGTAACCGGTCAGCACAGAGCCAATGTAGGCGAAGGCGGCGATCCCCAGTAGGAACGGCATCAAGTTAAACAGGCGGCCGCTCTTGACCGAGTACATGCGCAGCCAGATCTGAGGGCCCATGAAGGCGCCAATGGCGGTGATGATGAACAGTGAGAACCACATGCTGTAGCCCATGTTGCCGTTCGGCCCGGGCATTGTGAGGTGTGCCGGCGAGCTTTGACGGAGCTGTTCAAAAAGGGCTGCTGGACCACCTACTTGGCTGGAGATGTAGTAGCCGGCGTACATCATGCCGAAGAACAGCAAGGCTCCATAGATCACATCGGTCCAGGCGATGGCGCGAATGCCGCCGATCCAGACGTAGATGATAATGATGAAGTAGAAGAGCAGCGCCGCTAACCAGAAAGGGATCAGACCGCCAGATGCCACCTCGATCAAGTAGGCGCCGCCGGTTAGCTGGATCTGCAGGTAGGGCACGGTGAATACCAGGGTGATCAGTGCCACCAGGATGCGTAGCCCTTCATGGTTATAGAAGTCCCCCATCAGGTCAGAGGGCGTGAGATAGTTGAAGCGCTTGCCGAGGAACCAGACGCGCTTGCCGATCCAGTAGTACATGAGGCCGAATAGCAGGTTCCAGGCCAGGGCGGTCAGGTACACGGGCCCGCTGCTGTAGAAGGTGGCATTGGAGCCCAAGAAGGCAAAGGCACTCCACCAGGTGGCCGCTACAGTGAAGAAAACGGCGATGCTGCCCATGGCCCGCCCCTGAACGAAGAAATCCTCGCTGGTGGCCTGTGACTGCTTGGATGACACGACTCCCACGAGTAGCGGGATGATCATGAACGCCGCGATGATCAGAATGCTTCCGGTCATGATGGTCTCCTCCTCAACGGATGTGCTGGGTGGCCGGAGCGGTACGACTGCCCCAGTTGGTGAGGTAGGCCACCAGGAACAGGCTGGTTAGGAAGGCCCACCATCCCAGATTCCAGATGAAGAAGAACGGCACCCCCATGACCATGGGTTCTATCTGGTTGGCGGTCATGATGAGTGGGCTTTCCAACATCACGAAGCCGAGTAGGATCCCGGCATAGAGGTAAAGCTTCGCTATGGGTAGGTTACGCATTGGTCAAGGCCCCTTATTCTGATTGGTTGGGGGTTAGTGGTCACCGCTGCGATGCAGGGTGGAGGGCTTCGGAGTGGCGCTCAATCAATTATTATATTTATACGCATAAATAGATTTTTAGACGCCCTGGCTGAAGCTGTCAAGAAATGAGCAGCTGTAGGGTCTCGGATGATCAGCTCGCCTATGGAAATTATCCTCCGCTGGCAGCCAGACGCCTTCTACAGCAATTCATCCGGGAGCCATAGATATCAAGCATCTGCCTCAGATGCCCGACGAGGAGCAGAAGCGCTACCTGTACGTCGCCATCGGCCGTGCCACAGGCTGGGTCTATTGGAAGGTCAGGCGTCGCCAGTCCGCCAAGGATGGCAAGGCGTTCATGAAGCGCGTGGAGGCGAAGGCTTCCTTCACGATCCAGACGGTACTCACTGACAACGGCAAGTCGCTTAGCGATCGCTTCACATGGGCAGGTGAGCGCAATCCCAGCGGCTGCCCCCCTTCAACCAGGAGTGCCGGGCCCGTGGTATCGAACATCGCCTGATCAAGCCGGGAAGGCCACAGACAAGCGGTATGGTGGAGCGGTTCAACGGCCGCCTCAGCGACGTGTCGGAGACCCAGCGCTATACCTCAGGCGAGGACCTGGAGCAGACGCTCAAGTGCTACGCTTGGCTGTACAGTCACCACATCCCCCAGAAGGCGTTGCACCATCAACCACCGATTGCAGCGATGAAGGAGTGCCAGGCCAGGCGGCCTGAGCTATTTACCAAGCGGGTGGTCAATCACGCGGGACCCGACACCCATGGGGTCCCGCGTGATCACATCCGGGTACGCACCGACCACAGCTCGGGGAAGAAGGTCAGCTCCAGGGCCTTGGAGAGATAACCGACGCCGCTGGTGCCGCCGGTGCCGGACTTGTGGCCGATGATCCGCTCCACCGTCTTCATATGGCTGAAGCGCCATTGCTGGAAATGGTATTCGGTGTCCACCAGCTTCTCGGCCAGCTCGTAGAGGTCCCAGTGGCGCTCGGTGTCGCCATAGACCTCGGCCCAGGCCGCTTCCACCTCGGGAGACGCGGCATAGGGCTCGCGCCAGTCGCGATCCCGCACCTCGGCCGGTAGGGCGAAGCCGCGCCGGGCCAGTAACTGCAAGCAGGTGTCGTAGAGACTGGGCGCCTCGAGCACCTCGGTGAGGCGCCGGTAATGTTCGGGGTGGCCGCGATGCACCTCCACCAGGCCGGGGTGCTTGTTCCCCAGCAGGAACTCCAGCTCGCGATACTGGTAGGACTGGAAACCGGAGCTCTGCCCCAGGCTATCGCGAAAGCGCGCATAGTCCGCCGGGGTCAGGGTGACCAGCACCTCCCAGGCCTGGATCATCTGCTCCTGGATGCGTGCTACCCGGGTCAGCATCTTGAAGGCGGGCCTCAGTTTGTCGGCGGCAATATGCGCCGCCGCGGCATGGGCCTCATGAAGACACTGCTTGAGCCACAGCTCGGAGACCTGGTGAATGACGATAAACAGCATCTCGTCATGCTCGTCGGTCAGCGGCGTCTGGCAGGCCAGCAGCGGCTCCAGGGCCAGATACTGGCCATAGCTCATCTCCTGATCCCAGTGCACGCCTTCATCATCCAGGCTCACCGAGGTGCGGTCCCGCTGCGACTTGTTCATCGTCCCCTCCTCGTTTCGTGGTGGATCACTCCATGGTGCGCCCATCCCGGGTGGCGGGCCAGGGGGCGCCCTCAACGCCGGCGACACCCGGTCCTAGAGCAGCGCCAGGGTCAGCCAGGGCTGCCAGGCCAGCAGCACCAGGGTCGCCAGGCTGGCCAGCAGGAAGGGCAGCAGCGCCCGGAAGATCCGCAGCGGCGGCACCCCGGTCATCGACGAGGCGATAAAGAGCCCCGCCCCCACCGGCGGCGTCAGCAGCCCCAGCACCAGGGTCAGGCAGACCACCACGCCGAACTGGTAGGGGGTGATATCGAACTGCTGGGTGGCGATCGGCAGCAGGATCGGCACCACCAGGATCAGCGCGGCGATGCCGTCGACGATCATCCCCACCAGCAGCAGCACCCCCACCAGCAGCAGCAGGAAGACGAAGGGATCGGTGGTCAGGGCGGCGATCCAGGCGGCGGCCATCTGCGGCAGCTGCTCATAGACGATCACCCAGCCGAACACCCCGGCGGCGGCGATCAGCATGATCACCAGGCCGGCGTTGATGGCGGTGCGCTTGAGGACCTCGGGCAGCATGACGAACTTCAGGTCGCGATAGAGATAGCGTCCCAGCAGCAGGGCCGCGAGCGACGCCAGCGCCGCCGACTCGGTGGGCGTGGCCAGGCCGAGCAGGATGCCGCCGATGATGATCAGCGGAATCGACAGGGCCGGCAGCCCCATCTTCAGGGCCTCCATCGCCTGGTGGCGACTCGGCCACTCGCCCTTGGGGTACTGCTGCACCAACCCCACCACGGCGATGGCCAGGAAGAAGGTGCCGCCCAGCAGCAGCCCCGGGAGGATGCCGGCGATAAACATGTCGGCGATGGGCACCTGGGCCATCACCCCGAACAGCACGAAGAGCATCGACGGCGGAATGATCGGCGAGAGCAGGCCGCCGGCGGCGGTGATGGCGGCGCTGTAGGGCTTGTCATAGCCCTCTTGCTCCATGGCCGGCACCATGGCCCGGGACATGATGGCGATCTGCGAGGCCGCCGACCCGATGATCGCCGCCATCATCATGTTGGCGACCAGGTTGATATAGGCCAGGCCGCCCCGGAAGCCGCCCACCAGCAGCCGCGCCAGGTCGATCAGGCGGCGGGTCACGCCCCCCTCGTTCATCAGCTCCCCGGCCAGCATAAAGAGCGGAATGGCCAGGAGGCCATAGCTCTCGATGGCCCCGAAGAGCTGCTGGGGATAGGACTCGAAGAGCACGCTATTGCCCGAGACCTGGATATAGAACAGGGCGGTAAGCGCCAGCACCAGGGCGATGGGTACGGCCCCCAGCAGCAGCACGGCAAAGACGGCGACGGTCATCGGGCCAGCTCCTCTCGAGTGGAATGGGATGCCCGCCGACCCGGGCCACGCAGGGCCTGGCCGACGTTGACCAGGCCATGCAGCAGCAGGGAGGCGGCGAACCAGGGCAGGATCAGCCACACCCAGAACTTCTTGATGCCCAGGGTCGAGGTGGTCTCGGCATAGATGAAGTTGAAGGTCTGGCCCTGGAAGGCCTGCACATCGAAGCCGGCCTGCCACAGGGTGAGCGGTTGATACCAGCGCCAGCAGAGCACCAGAAGCACCAGCGCGAAGCCCGCCACCATGAGGTCGACGAAGAGGCCGACCAGGCGCTGCAGGGATGACGGCAAGAGGTCGGTGAACAGGGTCACGGCGATCCCCTGACGCCGCTTGAAGACCGCGCTGGCGATCAGCAGGGTCATCCAGATCATGGCGTAGATGGCCAGCTCGCTGATCCAGTAGATGGGGCTGCCGGCGGCGCGGAAGGCCACATTGACCAGGATCAGCAGGGTCACCGCCGCCGCCAGGGCGGCGGCGGCGATCTCTTCTCCCCTGGCCAGTCGGTCGGAAAGTCGTGACAACATGACGTCACCCCTCACTCACGTAGGCGGTCGGCTTCCTC
The DNA here is from genome assembly GCF_023708045.1 of Halomonas sp. NCCP-2165. Classification (NCBI taxonomy): domain Bacteria; kingdom Pseudomonadati; phylum Pseudomonadota; class Gammaproteobacteria; order Oceanospirillales; family Halomonadaceae; genus Halomonas; species Halomonas sp. NCCP-2165. The sequence goes on along the minus strand of NZ_BRCY01000007.1, from coordinate 28,137 downwards.
GCGAAGCAGCTCCAGCCTCGGCGCCTTGTCGGCCCAGGTGGCTTCCCACTCGGCGATGGCATCGCTGAAGAACTCGGCATCGGCCTCGACGATATTGAGGCCCAGCTCGCGGATCTGCGCCTCCTGGGCGGCGTCCATGGCCTGGAAGCCACTCAGCACATTCTCCAGGTGCTCGGCCATGGTGGACTCGATCAGTTCGCGATCCTCGGCGGAGAGCTCCCGCCATACCCGTCCCGAGACCACCCCCACCATGGGGAACATCATATGGTTGGAGATCAACAAGTTAGGTGCCTGCTCGTGAAACTTGAGGATCAGGATCGAATCGAAATCCATGTCGATGGCATCCACCTGACCGTTGGCCAGGGCGTCATAGACCTCGAGCAGCGGCAGCGGCGCCGGGGCCGCCCCGGTGGCGGTATAGAAGTCGCGGATCGGCTCGAAGGGAGTGATGCGCAACCGCTTGCCGCGCATGTCGTCCTGGCTCTCGATGGGATCCCGGGAGAGCACCTGGCGCATGCCCACCATGCCGTAGCCGACGCCGATCAGGCCCACGCCCTGGGGCATCAGGTCGAGCAGCTCGCCGGCGGCCTCGGAACGCAGCAGGGCCGCGGCATGATCCACGTCATCGACCAGGTAAGGCGCATAGAGGGCGCCGAAGTCGGGAATCCGGTTGGAGATCTCGGCGATGGTCAAGAAGGCCATGTCCAGGGCGCCGGTCTGCAGCTGCTGGACCATCTGCGCCTCGTTGCCGAGTTGCTGGGCCGGGAAGACGCTGACGGTATGCTCGCCGCCGGAGCGCTCATTCAGGCTCTCGGCGAAGGCCACGGCCTCGGTGGACCAGAGGTGCTGGGGCGGGGTGATCAGCCCCAGGCGGAAGTCGCGGGCCTGGGCGGTGGTGGCAGCGAAGGCCAGGGTAACCGCCACGGCGCTGCTCAACAGGGTCTTGATGGGTGTCATGGGGGCCTCTCTTGTGTTGTTGTGGAGAGCGAGATGCCCCGCCCCCGGCGTGGGGGCGGGGCAACCATCAGGCGTCTTCGAGGGCGCGCGGGCGCTTGTGGCGGGCCTGCTGCTCGGGATCCTCGGTCCTGGCCAGCTCCACGTCGAAGATCACCTCGGTGAAGGGACCGCTGAGACCGCGCAGCTCGGCTTCGCTGGGGTCTTCGATGCGTTTGGCATCCACCACCAGCTCCTCGCGGGTGGCGAAGGCGAAGTCGTCCCAGGTGTATTCATCACCGGCCAGGTTGATCTGGGTAGTCAGATGACGATGACCCGGCGCCGAGATAAAGAAGTGAATATGCGCCGGACGCTGGCCATGGCGCCCCAGGGCGGCGAGCACCCGATCGGTGGGACTGCCCGCGGGCACGCCGTAACCTGAGGGGATGATGCTGCGGGCGTGATAACGCCCCTCGGCGTCGGCGATGATGGTGCGGCGCAGGTGGTACTCGGACTGCGACGGGTCGAAGAAGGAGTAACCGCCCTTGGCGTTGGCGTGCCACACCTCGACCTGGGCATGGGGGATGGGATTGCCCTGGGTGTCGCGCACCTGGCCGGTCAACCACATCACCTCGCTGTCGGTATCGCTGCCGTCATCCAGGCGGGCCTCGACTTCGCAGACCGGCGCGCCGGCCACGTAGAGGGGCCCCTCGATGGTGCGCGGGGTGCCACCGGTCAGGCCGGCCTGGGCATCGGCGGCATCCATGCGCATGTCCAGGTAATGATCGAAGCCCAGGCCCGGGGCCAGCAGGCCGAACTGGGTCTCCTTGCCGAGCTCGTTCATCAGGCTCACCGCCGACCAGAACTCCTCCGGAGTGACGTCATAGTCGTCGATCAGCTGGTACACATCGCCGAGCAGGCGATGCAGGATCTGCTTGGCGCGCTCGCTGCCGCCGGCCTGGTCGAAACCGGCCACCTTGCTGAGGAAGCTCTGGACTTCGGCGCTGTCGAAAATCTTTACGGTCATGGTCGAATCTCTCGTTGTCATTCTTGGGACGGAGCTGGCCACCCGGGGCCGGTGACGAGGCCTTGGCAGGCCAAGGCCTCAACTGGAAACGAATTTCTCGAAGAACACCCGGTGCTCGCCCACCTCATGCGCCTCGAGCCATTGCTTGGTGGCCTCGATCATCGGCGGCGGCCCGCACAGGTAGGCGTCGAAGGGCCGGGCCAGGAAGTCGAGGTCGAAGAGATCGCAGACCACCCCCTTGTTGCCCTGCCAGGCCTCCGAGGGGTTCATCACCACGGTGTCGAAGGCGAAATCGGGCAGGCTGCGGGTAAAGGCCTCCAGGCGATCGAGCTCGCTCAGGTCCTGCTCCTGGGTCACCCCATAGGCGAGGCGAATCGGCTGGGTGCACTCGCCCTTGTCGGCCAGCTCCTCGAGCATGCCGAGGAAGGCGGAGAGCCCGGTACCGCCGGCCACCATCAGCAGCGGCCGCTGCACCTCGCGCAGGTAGAAGGCCCCCAGGGGCGCCTCCAGGGAGATGGCATCGCCCGGCTTGGCGCGATCGCGCAGGTAGTCGCTCATCACCCCGCTGGGCAGCAGGCGAATCAAGAAGCGCAGCTTGCCCTCCCGGACCGCCGCGGTGGCGAAGGAGTAGGCCCGCCACTCATCGGAGCCCGGCACCTCGATCCGCGCGTACTGGCCGGGCAGGTAGGGCAGGGCCTGGGCCGGATCGTCGAGGGTGATCTCGAGGATGGCGGCACCGTCGGAGACCGCCTCCACGGCAGTGACGGTGCCGTCGTGCACCTCGGTGGCCACGCTGCAGACACTGGAGTCGATATCGAAGTAGAAGGAGCCCTGGCTGGAGCGCAGGCGAGTCTGGCAGGCCAGCACATGCCCCTCGGCGATCTCCTCCTCGGTCAGGGCCTCCTCGTCGATGTACTCGACCTCGACCTCGCCGGACTCGCGCAGGCAGCGGCAGGTCCCGCAGACCCCTTCCCGGCAATCCACCGGCAGGTTGACCCCGTGGCGCTGCGCGGCGTCCATCAGCAGCTCGTCGGCGTCGACCTTGACGAAGCGGGTGGTGCCGTCCCGAAAGACGATGGCGGCTGTGTTGTGCATGACTCGCCCTCCAGCGCAATCAGACGTGGTAGAAATCCAGGACGGAATCGATCTTGTCGTTGAGCAGCACGGTGTGCTTGCGGGTGATCTTCCAGTCGTCGCCGTCGCCGCGCAGGGTGTAGTCGGCGGTGCCGAAGAAGTGGCCGCTCTCGCCGAAGCGATGGAAGTGGGTCACCCAGTTCACCTTGACCTGCACCTGGCCATCCTCCCGGGGCGCCAGGCGCACGTTATTGATCAGGTGCAGGGTGCGCGGCATCGGCGTGGAGGCGGCGGACTTGCCGGTGCGCAGGCGGAAGATACGATCCTCGATGCCGGTGCGATCGGCGTAGTACATCAGCGACATCTCGCGCTTGGGGTCGCTGGTGACCTCGTGTTCGCCCTTCCACTGGGGAATATGGAACTCGCACTCCGGCGCGAACTGCTCTAGGTAGGCGTCCCACTCCTGGTGGTCGCAATACTCGGCGACCCGATAGAGGAACTGCTCGATGGCTTGCTGCTGGCTCATGACTTACACCTCCTGGAGCTTGAGTGCTTTCTTCTCGAGGCCCTCGAGCAGCAGCCGCTGCCAGGTGCCGTGCTGGTTGACGTAGAGGCCCTCGTGGGTGAACTCGGTGCCGGTGATCACCGGTCGGATGCCGAGCACCTGGCTGTTGTGGGTCTCGGCGTACTGCCAGTGCTCGTGGCCCCGGGAGATGTCGTTCCACTCGGTGGCCCGCGCCTCGAAGCCGCGCTGCTGCTCGCGGAACTCCACCAGGTCATCGGGGGTACCCATGCCGGAGACGTTGAAGAAGTCTTCGAACTGGCGGATGCGGTTCTCGCGGTCGGCGTCGGACTCGCCCTTCACGCCCAGGCAGAGGCTGATCACCTCGGTCTTGTTCCAGGCCACCGGGCGCACGATGCGCAGCTGGGAGCTGATCTGGTCCATGAAGAACAGGCTGGGGTAGATGTTCAGGTTGCGCAGGCGGTGCATGGTCCACTCGGCGCGCTCCCGGGGGTGCTGCTCGAGCAGGCGCGGCATCACCGCGGCGTAACCGGGACGCACCTGGGGGTTGGGCATGTCGCTGAACAGCAGGCTGTGGCCGTTGGTGAAGGAGAACCAGCCATCGTCGGTGTCCTTGTCGCCGGCGCCGAGCTTGCTGTAGTCGAGGGTATCGCCGCCGCCGCCGTGCTTCTGGGCCTCCAGCTCGCGGCGATGCTGCACGGTGGAGACGTAGTTGTAGTGGACGGTACTGACGTGATAACCGTCCAGGCCGTTCTCGTTCTGCAGCTTCCAGTTGGCGTTGAAGGTGTAGCGGGACTCGCCGGGCAGCACCTCCAGCTCACCGTCTTGCGCCTGCTCCACCATCATGTCGAAGAACAGCTTGGTGTCGCCGAGGAACTCCTCGAGGCCGACGGTGGACTCGGTGTCCAGGCTGATAAAGACGAAGCCGCGATAGCTCTCGATACGCGCCTGGCTCAGGCCGCGGGAGGCCTTGTCGAAGTCCTGGGGATATTCGCTCGGCGCCTTGACCTTGACCAGGCGACCATCGGACTTGTAGCACCAGGCGTGGAACGGGCAGGTGAAGGTGGACTGGTTGCCCTTGCCGACCCGGGTCAGGGTGGCCCCGCGGTGCTGGCAGGTATTGGCCAGGGCGCGCAGCTCGCCCTTGCCATCCCGGGTGATGATCATCGGCTGGCGACCGGCCTGCATGGTGATGAAGTCGTGGTTGTCGGGGATCTGGCTCTCGTGGCAGGCGAAGATCCACTGCTTCTCGAAGATCAGCTCCATCTCGAGGTCGAAGAGGGCCTGATCGGTGAACATGTCACGGGAGACGCGATAGACGCCGTCATCGGGGCGGAAATCGATGCACTGCTCGATAAACGCCTGCCAGTCAGGGAGGGAGCGATATGCTGTCATCGGTCGTTACCGTCTTGTTGCTGTTTTGGTATGGCTCACCTTAGGCGCCCTTCCCCGGGGCTCACTATGCGGTTCTTGGAGGAACGCTATGCACTTTTTCACCACCTCCGAAATGAGCATATAAGCCACTGATAATTAAAAGCTTTAAAGAGCCCATACGACCAAAGAAAAAGGCACCGTCGCCGGGGCGAACGGTGCCTTTTCGGGCCGTATGCAGGTCTTGGATCAGAACGGCAGGCTCGCCTTGAGCCACAGCGAATCGCCTCGAGGACGATGCTCGACGGCGAACTCCCGCTCGTACTTGAGGGTCACGAAGGCGCCCTGACCGTTATCCCATTTCAGCGACGGGCCGAGGGCGAATGCCTGCCCGCGATTGCCGATAGCTTCGCCATTGAGGCGATCATCGGTGACCTGCCGGTAGGCGTAGCCCCCCACCCCGACGACCCAGTTGGGGTGCAGCGCATAGCCCAGGGAGTAGTCGGCATGCAGTTCCTGGCCGGACTGGTAGTGGGTATCGGGATTCTCGAAGTTGTAGTCATACATCACCTTGAGATCCCAGTTGAATCCCTCGGGATCGACCCGGGAGAGCGCATACACCCCCTGGACGGTCCAGTAGTTGCGACCGATATTGGCCAGGCGATCGGCATCGAAGCTGCCGGTGGGCACGAAGAGGTCGACCCCCACGGCGCTATGCAGGTGGGGGCTGTGGTGATAGGCCAGGGCCATGGTCAGGTCGATATCGCCCAGGCCCCGATCGCTGTCGTGCCGACCATTGACGGTGACATCCAGGTCGACCAGCGGAAAGAGGCCGGCGAAGGCCAGTTGCCCGCCCCACAGGGTCTGCTCGGTGACCCACAGCAGGCGCGGTGCCAGCACATTGGCCCTGAGCCGGAAGTCGATGGGCAGGCGCTCCCCTTGGCCGTCGCGGAACTCATCGGCGGCATAGTGGTTGGCGTAGAGCAGCGGATAGACCCCCGGCGGCGGCAGGGCCCCCATCAGGAAGTTTTCGGCGCCCATGGGGTAGCTGGACCCGCCGCCCTCGGTGGCCTGGGCCGAGGCCGCGGCCACCAGGGCCAGTGCGGCGATGCCGCCGCGCAGTGCGGTGTGTTTCATCGGATGGACTCTCATGGCTGTTGTTGTTATTGCCCGAGGCCGGACGGCCCCGGGGCTGGCAGGGGACCGAAGCACTCAGGCGCAGAGGCGCTGAAAGCCCCCCTGGTAGAAGAGCAGCGGCTCGCCCGCCTCGCTGGCGAAGCGCAGCACCCGCCCGACGATCAACAGGTGATCCCCGGCCAGGCGCGTGAACTCGACGCGGCATTCCAGGCGCGCCAGGCTATCCGCCAGCAGCGGCACGCCCTCGACACTGGTCTGCACCGCGATGCCGGCGAACTTGTCCTCGGCGGGGCGGGCGAACTGCATGGCCAGCGCCTCCTGTTGGGCACCGAGGATATTCACCGCGAAGTGACGCCCCTCGGCGAAGGCCCCCAGGCTCGGCGACTGCACGCCCAGGCTCCACAGGATCAGGGGCGGCTCCAGGGAGAGTGAAGAGAAGGAGTTGGCGGTGATACCGATGGGCTCACCGCCCTCCCCCGTCGTGGTCACCACGGTCACCCCGGTGGCGAAATGCCCGAGGGTCTGGCGCAGGGCCCGGGGGTCAAGGGCCTCGGCGCCGGCCTCCACGGCCGGCTGGGATGCGGTCAGGGTAGTCATGATCAGGCCTCCTGCTTGAGTTGCTCGTTGATCAGATGACGGCAGGCCTTGGCATCGAGCCACCAGGGCAGGTAGTCGGGGGGATTATCGAAGCCGTTGGCCAGCATCGCGGCGAGCTCCGGCGCGTGCTGGGCGGCGTCCAGCAGCTCGAGGATATGCTCGGCGGGCGGCAGCAGCAGGCTGTTGGTCCAGCTCACCACGTCCTTGGCATAGCCCCAGTAGGTCTCGAAGGTGGCCTCCATCCAGGCCCGATCGAAGGGCGCGTCGCCCCGGGCCAGGATGGCGTCCAGGTAGACGCGGCTGCACTTGGCGCCGTTGTTGGAGCCCTGCCCGGTGATCGGGTCATTGACCACCAGGGCATCGGCGATGCCCAGCACCTGGCGCCCCGACGGCAGGGTCGCCACCGGCTTGCGCACCGTGGGCGGGAAGCGTCCGGCGAGGATGCCGTTGTCGTCGGTGAGCTGCACGTCCTGACAGCGCGCCGCTTCCCAGGGCGCATAGGTGCGCAGCAGTTCCAGGCTCTTGGCCAGGTGCTGCTCGGGGGTGGTGACCTCCTGCCAGCAGTCCATGGGCCCGCCGGGGATTCCCTCGAAGACCATGATCTCGCAGGGGCCGTTCAGGGTCAGGGAGGGGAAGACGAAGTATTCGCCGACGCCGGGGATCAGGTTGAAGGCCACCCGGGAGAAGTCCTCCCGGGGCGTCATGCCCTGCACATAGGTGAGAGCCAGGGCGCGCTGGGGCTTGTCGAAGCGCGACCGCTCGGCATCGCGTTCGAAGAGGCGCACGATATCGCCCTTGCCCGCCGCCACCAGTACCAGGTCGTGGCTGGCGGCCAGTTCCTCCAGCTCCTCGATGCCGGCGTCACGAATCACCAGCTCGCCCCCCAGGCGCTCGAACTCCGCCATCCACACCGGCATCTTGAGGCGCTGATCCACCGATTGGGCGTAGCGCTCCAGGGGCGCGGCCCAGTCGATCAGCTTGGCGCCGGCCCGTTCCGGATGGGGCACCGTCATGCCGATGCCCTCCACCGGTGGGCACTCGTCCTCCCAGAAGTTCAGCCCCAGGTCGCGCTCGGTCTGCAGGGCCTGATCGAACATGCACTGGCTCGACATCACCCGCCCCTGGCGGATCTGTTCACCGGTGCGGTTGGAGAGCAGGGTCACCTGGTAACCGCTCTTGAGCAGGCCGATGCCGGTCTGCAGGCCGGACTGACCGGCCCCTACGATAGCAATGCGTCGGGTCATGGGAATCTCCCCATCGGTTGTTGTTGTGATGGCCAGAGGCCTTGGTGAAGTCAGCCGGCGAGTCGCGGGATCGCCGGGACGCGCTGCTCCGGGCCCAGCGCCGAGTAACCGCCATCCACGGCGTAGTCGGCGCCGGTGACGAAGCTGGCCCGGTCGGAGCAGAGGAAGAGCACCACCTGGGCGACCTCGGCCGGGTCACCGGCACGACCGAGCATATGGAAGTCCCCCGCCACCCGGTCGGTGCGCGCCCGGTCGCCGCCGCTGACCTCTTCGATCAGCCGCGACCAGGTCCAGCCCGGCGACACCGAGTTGACGCGGATGCCCTCCTCGGCCAGGTCGAGGGCCATGCTGCGGGTCAGCTGGCGCATCGCCGCCTTGCTGGCCGGGTAGAGCCAGCGCCCGGTCTGGGCCACCTCGGCCGAGATGCTGCTGAAGTTGACGATCACGCCGCCGCCGCGGCGACGCAGGGCGGGATGCACGGCCTTGGTGGCCATGACCGCGCTGACCAGATTGATGTCCAGGGCCGTCAGCCAGTCGGCCCGGGACGAGGCCAGGCCTTCGTCCAGGTAGCTGCAGGCCAGGTTGACCAGGATGTCGATGCCGCCGACCTCCGCCTCGACCCGCGCCACCGCCGCCTGGAGCTGATCGTCACGGGTGATATCGGTGGCGATGAAACGCGCCGCCGGCCCCAGTCGGTCGGCCAGGGCCGCCCCGGCCGCCGCATCGATATCGAGGATGGCGACCTGGCTGCCCGCCGCCACGAAGGCCTCGGCCAGGGCCTGGCCGATCAGGGTGGCCCCGCCGGTGATGATGACGCTGCGCTTGTGCAGTGATTCCATGAGAGGCTCCTCCCGGGGCTCAGCGATTGGCGCTATCGGCCCAGGTGGGCATCAAGGCATTGGACGGCAGGGTCTCGTCGAGCAGCTTGGCGGCGGTCTCGCGACCGGCCACCGGCAACCCGGTGGGGTCGAGCACCCCGATCTGCACCAGCAGCGAGGCCTGATCCCAGTAGATATGCTCGTGATAGAGCTTGTCGCCGCGGAACTTGACGATGGCGACCAGGGGGATCTCCACGTAGTTGCCGGTGGGGGCGATCCCCGGCAACAGCCAGTCGATCTCCCGGTCGTGGGTAAAGCAGAACAGCAGCTCGTCGACGATCTGGGTAGCGCCGACGGTCCGCGACAAAGGAATCAGGGTGGTGTCGTCGGGGTTGCTGTCGACGAAGTGGTGCTTGTAGAAGCGATAGAGCTCCCGGTAGCCCACCCCGCCGGTCAGGGTCGGGATATGGTTCACATAGGGCTCGGCGACCATAGTGGCCATGGTGTCGTCCACGTTGCGGGTGGAAAACTCGTACTCGCAGTGCTTGTCCCACAGCGCCGAGAGGTCGTAGTGGGGTCCCATCGCCTGGCGGAAGGCCGCCACCGAGCGCTGGTGCGCCATCAGCGCGGACGGCTTGTGGTAGTGTTCGGAACGGGGCCGGGCGAAGGCGTGGTCGACCCCCGGATAGAGGTAAAGCTCGACGTTGTCCCGCTGGCCGAGGACCGCCTCGATATCCTGGCGGGCGGCGGCGGGGCAGTACTCGTCCTGCTCGGCGAAGTGCAGCACCAGGCGGCCGCGCATCGAGGCGGCCTCATCGAGGTGATGCTCGATACCCATGCCGTAGTAGCCCACGGCCACGTCCACGTCGCAGCGACAGGCGGTCAGGTAGGCCAGGCGTGCCCCCAGGCAGAAGCCCAGCGCCCCCACCTGGCCGCTGCACTCGGGACGCGAGCGCAGGGCCGCGATGGCGGCGGCGATATCCTCGATGCCGCGATCCTGATCGAAGCCCTGAAAGAAGCCGAAGGCGCGTTGCCAATCCTCCGGGGTATAGTCGAGCTCGACCCCGGCTTCCTGGCGCCAGAACAGGTCCGGGGCCAGCACCACATAGCCCTCTTCGGCGTAGTAATCGGCGATCTCGCGGATGGTGCCATTGACGCCGAAGATCTCCTGCAGCAACACGATCCCCGGACCGCTGCCGGAGGCCGGAATGGCCAGATAACCGCTGAAGCTGCCGCTGCCATCCGCGGCCTTGATCTCGATGGAAGTGCCCATGCCGATGCCTCCTGGTGTTGTTGTTGGCGGGTCATTGCGGGAATCCACGCCACCACCTTAGGCAAGGGATCGGGCACGCCACGATCCGCTGAGTGCGACCACTATCCGCTGAGTGCAGAAAGTGCTTTTCCACGACGCCAATCAGGAAAAGCGCCCTTTATACTGCAGGGGCATGACGTTGCCCGTCCCTGACGCGGGCACATAACAACAACAAGCGAGACCCCCATGACAACGCACGAGCCACTACCCGACTGGCTGAAGCGAGCCCTGATGGAGGACCATCGGCGCCTGGTGTTCCGCTCGACCGCCGCGGAAGAGGCGCAGCAGAGCGTCGCCAGTGTCTTCAAACCACATCGCCTGGAGCCGCTGAGCCGCGGCGGTCAGCTGGCCGCCCGCCTGCATTCGGTGACCCTGGGCCGCGTCTCCTATAACCGCCTGGCCTATGGCGGCGCGGTGCGCATCGACCCGGAGCGGCTCGAGGGCTTCTACCTGATCCAGATGCCCCTCCAGGGGCTGGCCCGGATCGACAGCGACGACGAGCGAGTGGCCTCGGGAGCGGGCCTGGCCTCGGTGCTCAACCCCACGGCCCGGCTCAGGATGCACTGGAGCGATGATTGCGATCAGTTGATGCTGCGTATCGAGCGCGACGCACTGGAGCAGGCCTGCGGCCAGTTCCTGGGACGCCCCCTGCGCCGTCCCTTGAGCTTTCACCCGGCCCTGCGCTGGCGTGACACCCCGAGCTGGTTCAACCTCATCGCCTATGTAACCCGGCTCCTCGGGGAGTCGCCGGAGGCCGATCGGGATCCGCTGATCGCGCCCCAGATCGAGCAGCTGATCATTCACACCCTGCTGACCACCCAGCCCCATAACTACAGCGAGCTGCTGCGCCAGGGAGACAAGCGGCTCGCCCCGCGGCACGTCAAGCGCGTCGAAGAGTACATCGAGGCCCATGCCCAGGAGCCGTTGACCCCGGCGCAGCTGGCGGCGCTGGCGGGCGTCAGCCTGCGCACCCTCTATGCCGGCTTTCGCGACTTTCGCCACCAGAGCCCCATGGAGACCCTGCGCCAGGTGCGCCTGCGTCGGGTCAGGCAGGCCCTGCTCGCGGAGCAGGGCTCGGCATCGATCACCGATATCGCCATGAGCTGGGGCTTTACCCATATGGGCCGCTTCAGCCTCGCCTATCGGCAGGCGTTCGGTGAATCCCCGAGCGAGACACGACGAGGCCAGCGGCAGGTCTCCCTCTAGCGGACGACTCGGGCCACCGTTTTCCCCTCGACACGCAAAGGGGATACCTTGAGGAAATTGGCCATCGCCTGACCGGGGTGGCAGAATAACAACGCAGGTTCGCAATACGTACCAAAGAACGACATGCGGACAACACCTCGACCGCCCGGGTCATGCGACCCCACCATAACGACTATCGCGGCGAGGCCAGGAGGAACCATGACCGTACCCCCGACCCGACAACAGATCGCCGCCGAGTTTCGTCATCCCGACTCGGCCTGCCGCTGGATGTGCCAGGTCAATGGCCCCCATCGCCTGGAGGTTCCCCAGCCGCGTCAGCTCAGCTTTCGCCACCAGGGCACCCGCCTCGGCCATGTCTCCATCGGCACCATCGAATATGCGACCCGGGTGACCGTCGGTATCGCCGACCTGACCCACAGCTACAGCATCAGCCTGCCCCTGCAGGGGGCCCAGAGCATCGAGTACCAGGGCGCGGTCTTTGACTCCGATGCCACCGTGGGCGCGATTATCTCGCCCAGCCAGCCGCTGCGCCTGAGCATGGACGAGCGGTGCCAGAAACGCCTGGTGCGCCTCTCCCGCCAGGCCCTGGAACACAAGCTGTCGCAGCTGTTGCGTCGCCAGCTATCGCAACCGGTGATCTTCGATCCGCGCATGCCGCTCAGCGGCACGGTGAAGGAGTGGTGGCAAATGGTCGCCAACCTGCAGGAGATGCTGCATGCCGAGGGCTCGCTGTGCGATATCCCCGAGGTATGGAGCAACTTCGAGAACTCGCTGATCACCAGCCTGCTCTATACCCAACCCCACAACTACACCAGCGAGCTGCTGGGCCGCCAGCAGGGGCGCCCCGCCTACCTCGGCGAGCTGGAGGCCCTGCTGCACGAGTCCCTGGATCGCCCCCTGGGGCTGGCCGACCTGGAGCGGGCCGCCGGCGTCTCCCGGGAGCGCCTCTACCGGGACTTCCATACCCACTACGGGGTCTCGCCCATCGCCTACTTCCGCCAGTTGCGCTTCGACTATGTGCGCCGGCGTCTGGAGCGGGCCGCCCCCAAGGAGAGCGTCTCGAGCATCGCCATGGATTGCGGCTTCCAGCAGCTGGGGCGCTTCTCCAAGGAGTACAAGGCCCGCTACGGCGAGCTGCCCTCCGAGACCCTCAAGCGCTCGGCCGCCGCGCCACTGCAGTAAGGCCGCCATCACGACGAAGGCGCCGATGGTCTCCCATCGGCGCCTTCTTGGTGCTCGGAGTGCGGGCTTATTGATGCACAGCGTCGCGGATCCGCCGCGCCTTCTCTTGCAGCAAGGGCAGCAGCCGCTGGGTCAGGGTCTCGAGGTCGACCCGCGCGGCATTGGTGCTGACGTTGATGGCGCCGATCAGCTTGCCGCCGCCATCGAAGGCCGGCACCGCCAGGGAGCGCAGCCCCGGGTCCAGCTCCTGATCGACGATGGCGTAGCCCTGCTCGCGGGCCTGGTCGATACAGGCACGCAGCGTCGCCGGGTCGGTGACGCTGCGCTCGGTATGGGGTTCCAGGATCACCCGCGCCAGGTAGGCGTCGAGCTCGGCGGCCGGCAACTGGGCCAACAGCACCCGGCCCATGGAGGTGTAGGCCGCCGGCAGCCGGGTGCCCACCGAGAGGGTGATGGCCATCAGCCGATGGCGGGCCGCCGAGCGCGCCACATAGGTCACCTCATCGCCGTCCAGCACCCCCAGGGAGGAGGACTCGCCGCTCTCGGCGGTGATCTCCTCCAGGTACTGCTGGATCACGCCGCGGTAGTCATTGGCCGAGAGGAAGGCATAGCCCAGTTGCAGCACCTTCGGCGCCAGCTCGAAGCTGCGCCCCTGCTTGCGCACATAGCCCAGGGCATGCAGGGTCAGCAGGAAGCGCCGCGCCTTGGCGCGGTTCATGCCGGTGCGGGCGGCCACCTCGCTCAGGGTCATGTGCGGATGGCCCTCGTCGAAGGCCTGGATCACCTCGAGACCGCTGGCCAGGGCGGTGACGAAATCCCGATCGTCCGGGCTCAGGGGCGCTTCCTGGGGGGGGATCTCCATCTGCTGCTTGCCTCCGCCTGGGGCTACCATCGAAGGCCCTACTCTAGCACGGCGGGGCGAACAAATGTTCGCCCCGCCGTGTTCTGCCCGAAGCCTCAGTCGTCGTTATGGCGATAGAGCTTGAGGATGCTGGAGAAGTCCAGCTCGCCGTGCTCCTTGGCATGCAGGGCGAAGAGGTTGCGGGCCTGGGAGCCCATGGGCACCGCCGAGCGGGAACCCAGCGCCAGCTCCCAGGCCAGCCCCAGGTCCTTGGCCATCAGGTTGGTGAGGAAGCCGCCCTGATAGCCCCGGGAGGCCGCCGCGTTCTCCATGACTCCGGGCCAGGGGTTATAGCCGTTGAGCACCCAGTTGCCGCCGCTGCTCTGGCGCATGATCTCGGAGAGCACCGCCGGGTCGAGGCCGTTCTCCACCCCCAGGGCCAGGGCCTCGGCGGTGCCGCTCATCAAGATGCCCAGCAGCATATTGTTGCAGATCTTGGCCACCTGGCCGGCCCCCACGGCGCCGGCATGGAAGATGTTCTTGCCCATGCCCTCCAGCACCGGCCGCGCCTTGGCGAAGCCCGCCTCGCTGCCGCCGACGATAAAGGTCAGGGTCCCGGCCTTGGCGCCCCCCACCCCGCCGGAGACCGGCGCGTCCAGGTAGTCCAGGCCGCGCTCGGCGGCGGCCGCCGCCACCTCCCGGGCATCCTCCGGGGCGATGGTGGAGGCATCGATGATCAGGGTCTCGGCGTCGAGGCTCGCCAACAGCCCCGGCGCCCCGTCGCGGCCCAGGTAGAGCCCCTTCACATGAGCCCCGGCGGGCAGCATCGAGATCACCACCGCGGCGCCCTCGACCGCCGCCGCGGCGCTCGCGGCGACGCCGGCCCCGGCCTCGCCCAGGGCGCGCATCGCCTCGGCCGAGAGATCGAAGACATGCAGGTCGTGGCCGGCGGCGACCAGGTTGGTGGCCATGGGGGCGCCCATGTTGCCCAGGCCGATAAAGGCGATTCGCATCGGATGCACTCCTCGACAGCTTGTCATGGTGAACGCCCCCGGCCCCTCGAAGGGCCCTGATCCGGGACGGTCGTGATGTTATCGAGTGTAGATAGGCGAACGCGGCGCGAACAACGCCCAATAAGGCAAGGCGCTTGTGCATTGCTGCACAAGCGCCTCGTCGTGTCGGGATCGCTTTATCAGGAGATAAGCAACGCCTGCGGCCCTGCCGCGAGCCCCTCAGGTGCCGCAGAAGGTGCGGAAGACCCGTGCGCTGGGCGGCGCCGGCCGGGCGTAGTCGTCGCGGCCGGGCTGCTCGGTAAAGGGCTCGGCGAGCACCTCGCCCAGGGACTCGAAGGGGCCGAAATCGTCGTCTTCCACGGCGGCGGCGATCATCGCCTCCACCTGGTGGTTGCGGGGAATATAGAGTGGGTTCACCGCCCTGATCCGCGCAGCGATGGTGGACGAATCGACGCCCTCCCGGGTGAGGCGCTCGCGCCAGCGGGGTAGCCACTCCCGCAACGCCGCGTCGCTCTCGAACAGTTCGAGCAGCGCCGGGGCATCCGCCTCGAGCGCCTCGGCAAGATAGCGGAAGCTCAGGGTGAAATCGGCACGGCCGGCGTGCATCGCCTCGAGCAGGGCCTCGACCAGTGCCCGGTCGTCCTCCTCATCGGTCGCCAACCCCAGCTTGGCGCGGAATACCGCCAGCCATTCGGCCTCGTAGGCCGGTTCGAAGGCCTGGATCAGCTCGGTGGCCCGGGCGATGCCGCGCTCCTGGTCGGCATCGATCAGCGGCAGCAGGGTCTCGGCCAGCCGCGCCAGGTTCCACTGGGCGATCCACGGCTGGTTGCGATAGGCGTAGCGGCCGCCGTCATCGATGGAGCTGAACACGGTGCGCGGGTCATAGGCCTCCATAAAGGCGCAGGGGCCGTAGTCGATGGTCTCGCCGGCCACCGAGCAGTTGTCGGTGTTCATCACCCCGTGGATAAAGCCGAGGCCCATCCATTGAGCCACCAGGCGGATCTGCCGGGCCTGGACCGCCGCCACCAGGGCCAGGTAGCGATCGTCTTCCTCCAGCTCGCGCAGGTTCGGATAGTGGCGCTCGATCGCCAGGTCGGCGAGGGTCTTCACCGCTTCCCGGTCGCCCCGGGCGGCGAAGTACTGGAAGGTCCCCACGCGGATATGGCTCGACGCCACCCGGGTCAGGATGGCGCCGGGCTCGGGCACGCCGCGGAACACCCGCTCGCCGCTGGTGACCGCGGCCAGGGCCCGGGTGGTGGGCACGCCGAGGCGGTGCATGGCCTCGCTGATCAGGTACTCCCGCAACACCGGTCCCAGCGGCGCGCGGCCGTCGCCGCCTCGCGAAAAGGGCGTGCGCCCGGCGCCCTTGAGCTGGATATCCCTGAGCCGCCCGTCCCGGTCGGTGACCTCCCCCAGCAACACCGCCCGGCCGTCGCCGAGGCGCGGGTTGAAGCCGCCGAACTGGTGACCGGCATAGGCCTGGGCGAGGGGGTCGGCGCCGGCGGGCACTTCATTGCCGGAGAACCAGGCGGTGGCCTGGGCCTCGTCGAAGGCGGTCACATCGAAGCCCAGTGCCTCGGCCAGTGGCCGATTGAAGGCCAGCAGGCGCGGCGCCGCCACCGGGTCGGGGGTGAAGCGCTCATAGAAGTGTGCCGGCAGACGGGCATAGCACAGGGTGAAGTCGGGAAACATGACGGGCTCCGCAATCGGACGATGGCGCTTACTCTACGGATGACCGCGAAGGCTGGCCACCATTCCCCGCCGCCCCCTCGATTCGTCAGCTCCCTTCGCTGCCTGGCGAAAGCTGCTCGCGGATCAGCTCGGCCAGGCGCCGGGCGGGCTCCGTGGGGCGGTGCGGGGGCCGGTGCAGGGCCAGCTCCACGGCGGGCAGGGGCGGCAGGCCGCTGCTGGCTTCCAGCACCCGCAGCTCCGGCGTCAGCATGCTCTGGGTCACCACCACGATGGCCAGGCCCGCCTGTACTACCGGGGTCAGGCCGGCCATGGACTGGCTGGTATAGGCGAGGCACCAGTCGCGGCCAGCGGCGGCCAGTACCTGCTCGGCCACCTCGCGGAACAGGTCCGCCCCCGGCGAGTAGAGGGCCAGCGGCAGGGGGTCCAGCAGCGATGGTTGCCGCCGGCTGCCTACCGCCCAGGCCAGGGGCTCGCGGCGGATCACTTCACCTCCCGGCGAGTGGCGCTGGCGCGTCACCAGGGCCAGGTCCAGCTCGCCCTGGCGCACCCGCCCCACCAGGTCGGCGCTGGTCGCGCAGACCACCTGCAGACGCACCTCGGGATAGAGCTGATGAAAGTAGGCGAACACCGAGGTCAACAGGGAGGCATAGTCCTCGGGAATCCCCAGCGTCAGCTCCCCCACCACCCGGCGGGTGCGCATATCGGTCAGCGCCTCGTCGTTGAGGGCCAGCAGGCGGCGGGCATGGCCCAGCAGCCGCTGGCCCTCGGCGGTAAAGCGGATGCACCGTCCCTCCCGCTCGTGGAGCGCCACGCCGAGGGCCTCCTCCAGGCGCCGTAACTGCATGCTGACGGTGGACTGGGTATAGGCCAGGCGCCGGGCGGCGGCGGTCACGCTACCGGTGTCGGCCACCGCCACCAGGGTCCGCAGCAGGCTCAGATCGAGGGTCTCGGCACGCATCAATACATCACCAACCTTGATGAATTGGATCAAAAAAGATCGATATTATGATGAGTATGGAGCGGATAGGCTGCCCTCGTCATCCTCGGCAGCCTCCCAGGAGCCCCGACCATGCAGACAGCGACTCCCGCGCCCCATCACTCGACCTGGCAGGGTCCCGCCGCCGCCGGCCTGGCGGTGCTGCTCTGGGCCCTGGTCCCGCTGCTGGCCGGCCTCGCCGAGACGCTGCCGCCACTGCGTCTGGCCTGCCTGTTGCTGCTGGGGGGCGCCCTGGCCACCCTGCCGATGGCCCGGGGGCGGCCCCGGACCCCATCCCTCACCGGCGCATCCTGGTGGCTGGTGTATCTCGGCATGCCACTGCTGATCGTCGGCGCGGTGAGCGCTTGCCTCGCGGCGCTGCGCCTGGCCCCGGTGGCCGAGGCGGCGCTGATCACCTACACCTGGCCGCTGCTCTTCCTGCTGGCCGGTGAGTGGTTGACCCGGCGACGCCTGCGCCCGGCGACCCTGGGCGGGAGTGCCCTGGCCTTCGCCGGCCCCGTCCTGCTGGTGGCCCCCGAGGCCCTGGCCGGGGGCCTCTCCGGGGCCTGGGGCGGCTATTTGCTGGCCCTGCTGACGGCGCTGTGCTGGGCGCTCTACTCTTTGGCCTGTGGCCATCCCGGGCTCGGCCTACGCCGCCGCCTGCCCCGGCTGCTGCTGATCGCCAGCCTGCTCACCGGCGCCGCCAGCCTGGCCCTCGAAGGACGGATCGCCCCGCCGGATACCCGGGCCCTGCTGGCCGCCGCCGCCCTGGGCCTGGGCCCCTATGGCCTGGCCATGCTGGCCTGGGAGCATGCCCTCCAGGATCCCCGGGGCCGGCGCCTGGGCCACCTGGCCCATGGGGTGCCGGTACTGGCCACGCTCTTCCTGGTGATGGCGGGCATGACCACGGCGGACTGGCGCCTGCCGCTGGCGGCGATGCTGGTGATGGCCGGCAGCCTCGCCGCCAACCGCTGAACGCGTTTCACGACACTGGGCGACATTCCCCTCCCAATCTCGACCGATTGGACATTTTACCGCGAGCTCAGTAGGGTATGGCCCCTCGGGATCACCAACAAGGCTCACAATCGATCCCATGCGGCCCCATCCGCGGGCCCCTGGTCTTGCCTCACCGCAGACTGGATCACCGTACCTTCGACTGACCGTCGACGACGCCATCGAGAGAGAAGGAATCCATGTCGCGCCACTATGCCGATGAGGGCCGGTGCATGCCGCGCCGCCCGCCACCCAGCCTCCCCTTCCCGGGGTAACGCCTTCTCCAGGGCGCCAACTGCCGTGCTAGCTCGCTAGGCCAGGTCCAAAAACTGCCTGCGCCGCGGTATCGCTCTGCCGATCGCCCTCCGAACCGGCCGTCCGAACCGGCCGTCCGAACCGGCCGTCCGAACCGGCCGTCCGTACCCGGCCGTTGATGCCCGCCCGAGGCGTGCCCCGTCATGACATCACCGCGATAGGCGTGTCGATTCGCTCGACACGCCCCGATCGCCTCCGTTTCATCGACCGAGGGACTGCCCTTGAACAGCGAATCGCTTTATCAATTCTCGACCCCGACCGTAATCCTGCTGCTGCTGGCCTTCTACGGCGGCACCTACCTGCTGACCCTCGGCATCCGCAAGAAACACGAGGATGCCGATGCCTTTATGGTCTCCAATCACCGGGTCGGCTTCGGTATCGGCGCCGCCAGCATGACCGCCACCTGGATCTGGGCCGCCTCCTTCTACGCCGCCGCCACCTCCGGCTATACCTATGGCGTCTCGGGCCCTATCCACTACGGCCTGTGGGGCGCGCTGATGATCCTCTTCATCTACCCCTTCGGCCGGCGCTTCCGTAAGCTCGCGCCCAATGCCCACACCCTGGGCGAGCTGATC
This sequence comes from Halomonas sp. NCCP-2165, assembly GCF_023708045.1. Lineage (NCBI taxonomy): Bacteria > Pseudomonadati > Pseudomonadota > Gammaproteobacteria > Oceanospirillales > Halomonadaceae > Halomonas > Halomonas sp. NCCP-2165. The sequence continues at coordinate 9,308 of NZ_BRCY01000007.1, read as the reverse complement.
CATGCTCGCCACGGCAGCTCCAGCCAGCTGATCCTGGCGCTCTCCAACGTGCTGGGCAGCGTGATCAGCCTGATGGTCAACTTCACCGCCGCCGGCGCCCTGGTCTCGGTGCTCTCGCCGCTCTCCTTCCAGGCCGGGGTGATCATCGCCGGCGTCGGCGTACTGCTCTATACCCTGTGGTCGGGCTTCCGCGCCTCGGTGCTGACCGACTTCGCCCAGCTGGTGGCACTGATGGCCATCGCCGTGGTGATCATTCCCGCGGTCTTCTTCGCCATGGGCGGGCCCACCGAGCTGGTCGCCGGCCTCGACAACCTGACGCCCGAGCAGGCCGACTTCTTCTCCATGGACGCCATCCTCAACCAGGGCGCACCCTTCTTCGTCGCCGTGCTGGCCTACGCCATCGGCAACCAGACCATCTCCCAGCGCCTGTTCGCGGTGAACGAGGAGCACATCAAGCCGACCTTCCTCACCGCCACCGTCGGCTACGGGGCCATCGTCATCGGCCTCGGCATGATCGGCCTGATGGCCCTGACCCTGGGCGTCGAGCCCATGAACGGCGACATGAACAACCTGATTCCACAGATGGTCTCCGGCTACCTGCCGCCGCTGTTTATCGCCCTGTTCTTTATCCTGGTGATCGGCTCGCTCTCCTCCACCGCCGATTCCGACCTCTCGGCGCTGTCGGCGATCATGATGGCCGACGTCTACGGCAAGAACATCGCCCGCGGCCAGGCCGACCCCAAGCGCATGCTGCTGGTGGGGCGCCTGACCATGATCCTCGCCACCATGGTGGGCATCGTCTTCGCCAGCTTCTCGCTGGATATCCTGGTGATGCTGGTCTTCGTCGGCGCACTGTGGGGCGCCATCGTCTTCCCGGTGATCGCCAGCTGTTTCTGGCGTCGGGTCACCAACCAGGCCTTCACCACCTCGGTGCTGGTGGCCATGGTGCTGTTCTGCGCGGCGCGTTTCGAGCTGCTCCCGCTGAGCGGCGCTAGCGGCCTCTTCTTCGAGCTGCTCGCCAGCATCGGCGGTGGCGTGATCATCGGCCTGATGGTGTTCGGCTTCCTCGGCCGCACCGCGGGGTTTGTCGCCGGCGCCCTGGCGCTGGTCGCCATGCTGCTCTTCGCCACCGGTTTCCTGCGCGACTACACGGTGCTGCTGGCCTCGCTGACCGCCTATGGCGCCAGCACCCTGGTCTGCGTGGTGATGAGCCTGCTGAGTCGTCAGCCGGACTTCGATTTCGCCACCATCCGCGAGCGGGTCGGCGACTACGAGGCCACCCATGACGCCTCGCCCGCCGAGGAAGACGACGCCCTCCCCGCCGCTACCCGCCTGGCCGGCCAGCGCTGAGCGATCCCATGATGTCGCGGTGCCACCTGTCGGCACCGCTTAGAGGAGAGAAATGATGACTACACTCTTTGGCTTCTACGTATTGATCTGGCCCGCCCTGACCCTGGGCGTGCTGGTCCTGATCTGCCGCGCCGTGCTGCGCGACCGCCGCGAGGCGCGCCGCGAGCAACGCGAGCTGGTCTGATCGCCCCCACCGGCCCTGATCCTTCAGGGCCGATTCCGCTCAGCGTTCCCCGGTACAGGGCGTACACTGGGGGCAGGTTTCGCCGAGGATGCCCCTCCCACTCTGGTATCAGGACCCACGGAGCCCCGCCCATGACCGCCAAGGCCTCTCTCGCAACAACGCTCGCCACGACCCTGGACTACTACCGCCCTCCCGCCGCCGATGCCCTGGGGCTGATCCGCATCCGCGCCGATGCCACCGGCATCACCGAGATCGGCTTCACCCTGGACGAGGACGCCCCGGCCTGCCCCGGGGAGCTGACCGAGCGGGCTAGGGCCCAGCTCGAGGAGTACTTCTCCGGCAGCCGCCGGGCCTTCGACCTGCCGCTGGCCCCCCAAGGCACCGACTTCCAGCGCCGGGTCTGGGCGGCGCTGGCCACCATTCCCTTCGGCGAGACCCGCTGCTACGCGGAGATCGCCGAGCAGCTGCGCTGCAAGGGCGGCCAGCGCGCCGTGGGTGCCGCCAATGGCCGGAACCCCATCGCCATCGTGGTGCCCTGCCACCGGGTGATCGGCAGCGACGGCCGCCTCACCGGCTATGCCGGCGGCCTGGGGCGCAAGCAGTGGCTGCTGGCCCATGAGGCCGGCGAAGTGCCTTTCCGGCTCGAATGAGCCCATGGGCGACGGCCGACTAGCCAGGACAGCAGTGGCCGCTGGCCCATGAGGCCGGCGAAGTGCCTTTCCGGCTCGAGTGAGCCCATGGGCGACGGCCGACTAGCCAGGACAGCAGTGGCCGCTGGCCCATGAGACCGGCGAAGTGCCTTTTATGCTGGACTAAGCCATCACCCGCCGGACGCGGCGACCGCTGCCGCCTTGGCATGCTTCAGCCCCTGCGCCTTGCCGCTCCACTGTGGCACCATAAGTCCCCCCGGCCCATCGCGAAGGAAGCGCCCATGTCCCCGGCCGTCGCCACGACCGCCCTCTCCCCCGGCTTTATGGTGATCCACGGCAACCGCCTGGAGGCCCTGCGCCACCTGGCGGTGGAGTGGATGACCCGTCACCCCCTCGGCCCGCTGGAGAACGAGACCATCCTGGTGCAGAGCAACGGCATCGGTCAGTGGCTCAAGCTGGCCTTGGCTGAAGATCCGGCCGAGGACGCCCCCCAGGGCGGCGCCGGCATCGCCGCGGCACTGGACGTGACCCTGCCGGCGCGCTTCCTGTGGCAGGCCTATCGCAGCGTGCTGAACCATGTCAGCGGCGACGAGAATGCGGTGCCCGCCACCTCGCCGCTGGACAAGTCGCGGCTGGTGTGGCGGCTGCTGCGCCTCTTGCCGGGGCTGCTGGACAAGCCCAGTTTCGCACCCCTGGCACGTTTCCTGGCCGACGACTCCGACCTGCGCAAGCATCACCAGTTGGCCGAGCGGCTGGCCGACCTCTTCGACCAGTACCAGGTCTACCGGGCCGACTGGCTGGACGCCTGGGCGGCGGGGCAGGACGTGCGCATCTCGGCCCGCGGCGAGGCGCGCCCCCTGGAGGAGGCCCAGCGCTGGCAGCCGGAGCTGTGGCGGGCGCTGTGCGCCGACGTGGCGGCCGCCCATGGCAGCGCCGGCATCGACTCCAGCCGCGCCCGGGTGCATCGGCGCTTTCTCGCCGCCGCCGAGTCGCTGACTCCCAACCATCGCCCCCCCGGGCTGCCGCGCCGGGTAGTGGTCTTCGGCATCTCCTCCTTGCCCCAGCAGACCCTGGAGGCCCTGGCCGCCATCGCCCGGGTCAGCCAGGTGCTGCTCTGCGTGCACAACCCCTGCGAGCACTACTGGGCCGATATCATCGAGCACAAGGAGCTGCTGCGGGCGGCGCGAAGGCGCCAGGCACGCAAGCCGGGCATGCCGGAGCGCCTCGACGTGCTCGGCGATGGCGACGGCGAGGCCGCCCTGCACCTGCACGCCCAGCCGTTGCTGGCGGCCTGGGGCAAGCAGGGCCGCGACTACCTGCGCCTGCTCGACGAGCACGATGACGCCGGCAGTTATCAAGGGCTCTTCGAGGGCGAGGCGCTGCGCATCGACCTCTTCGAGCCCTGCGTGCCGGACGATTCGCCGGGCCTGCTGCTGCAGCAACTGCAGGACGATATCCGCGCCCTGCGCCCGCTGGCCGAGAGCCGCGACACCTGGCCGGCACTGGACCCGGCCGCGGACGACTCCCTGGTCTTCCACGTCGCCCATGGTCCCCAACGGGAGGTGGAGATCCTCCACGACCAGCTACTGGCCGCCTTCGCCGCCGACCCCGGGCTCAGGCCCCGGGACATCATCGTGATGGTGCCGGAGATCGACCACTACGCCCCGCATATCCAGGCGGTCTTTGGTCAATATCCGCCGGACGACCCGCGGCATATCCCCTTCACCCTCTCCGACCAGGCCGACCGCCACCGCCTGCCGCTGATGGTGGCCCTGGAGAAGCTGCTGCGCCTGCCGGAGCTGCGCTTCTCGGTGAGCGACCTCCTCGACCTGCTGGAGGTGCCGGCGCTGCGGGCCCGCTTCGGCCTCGACGAGGCGGACCTGCCGACGCTGGCCCGCTGGATCGAGGGCGCCGGCATCCGCTGGGGACTCGACGCCCGCCAGCGCGGCAGCCTCGACCTGCCCGAGGGCCTGACCCAGAACACCTGGGCCTTCGGCCTGCGCCGGCTGCTGCTCGGCTATGCGGTGGGCAACGGCGGCGGCGCCTGGCAGGGCATCGAGCCCTACGACGATATCGGCGGCCTGGAGGCGGGCCTCGCCGGCCCCTTGGCGCAGTTGCTGGAGACCCTGGAGGCCCAGTGGCAGCGGCTGCGCCGGGCCCAGGACGCGGATGCCTGGGTGGCGGTGCTGCGCGAGCTGCTGGAGGCCTGCTTCTCGGCCTCCGAGGCCGCCGATAGCCTGATGCTGGCGCGCCTGGAGCAGGGCCTGCAGACCTTCCAGGAGAGCGCCCGGGAGGCGGGGCTGACCCGGGAACTGCCGCTCTCGGTGGTGCGCGAGCACTGGCTGGGACAGATCGACGAGCACAGCCTCTCCCAGCGCTTCCTGGCCGGGGCGGTCAACTTCGCCACCCTGATGCCGATGCGCGCCATCCCCTTCCAGCGGGTGTGTCTCTTGGGCATGAACGACGGCGACTACCCGCGCAGCCAGCCGCCGCTGGATATCGACCTGATGCACGGCGACTACCGCCCCGGCGACCGCTCGCGCCGCGAGGACGACCGCTACCTCTTCCTCGAGGCGCTGCTCTCGGCGCGGCGCCAGCTCTATATCAGCTGGGTGGGGCGCAGCATCGTCGACAACGCCGAGAAGCCCCCCTCGGTGCTGGTGGGCCAACTGCGCGACCACCTGGCCGCGGGTTGGCAGACCGAGCACGGCGACGACCCGCTCGCCGCCCTGACCACCGAGCATCCGCTGCAGCCCTTCAGCCGCGACTACTTCCCCACCCCGGCGCAGCAGGCGGCCCGGGACACCTCGGCCCGGCGCCTGTTCACCTATGCCCATGAATGGCGGGATATACATAACGAGTTGATCCAGGGTGAAGTGACGGGAGCCCTGGGCGACTTCGCGCAGGAGAACCCTCTGACGCTGGCCCAACTCGGCAGTTTCCTGCGCGACCCGGCCAAGGCCTTCTTCAATACCCGGTTGCGGGTCTTCCTGGAGCGGGAGGAACTGACCCGCCTCGACCAGGAGCCCTTCGCCCTCGACGGCCTGACTCACTGGCAGTTGCAGGACGCCCTGATCCAGGCCCAGCGCCGCGCCGTGGATGCCGGCCAGCCGCGCATCGCGGCGCTGGACGAGGCCCTGCAACGTCTGGAGGGCCAGGGGGTGCTGGCCATGGGTGCCTTCGCCGAGCGCATGCGCGAGAGCCTCACCGAGCCCATGGAGGCGCTGTTCGCCGAATACGCCGAGCTGATCGACGCCTGGCCCTACCCGGTGGAGGAGCCCGAGCCGGTGCGCCTGGCGCTGCCCACCCGCACCACCCCGCCCCTGGAGGACTGGCTCGATCAGTTGCGCACGAACGAGGCCGGCGAGCGCTGCCGCCTGCTGCTGACCAGCAGCAGCCTGATCAAGCAGAAGAAGTACCGCTGGGCCCAGCTCGTGCGCCCCTGGGTGGCCCATCTGGCCGGCAACCTGGCGGCGCCCCTGACCACCCGGCTGCTCTCCAAGGCCGGCAGCGTGACGTTGCCGCCCGTGGAGGCCACGGTTGCCCGGCAACGCCTCGCCGAGCTGATCGACGCCTGGCAGGCGGGCATGCGCGAGCCCCTGCCGCTGGCCTGTGATACCACCTTCGCCTGGCTGGCCAAGGTCGACCGGCACGACGGCTCGGCCACCAACAACGGCCCCGACAGCGATGCCTGGCAGCAGGCGAAGAAGGCCTACGAGGGCGACGCCTTCAGCGCCGGCGAAGTGGACCGCAACGCCTACCTCGCCCACCGCTGGCCCGACTTCGCCGCCCTGATGGCCGCCGCCCCGGTCGATAAGGAGGCGCGGCTCGGCGGCGCCAGGCTGGATTTCCCCACACTGGCCGAGCGGCTGCTGGCCCCGCTCTATCTCGCCATCAAAGGGGATAAAGAGAAAGGAGACGGGAAATGAGCGACCCCCAGCCCATTGAGCTGAATGCCCTGACCTTTCCGCTCCACGGCAGCCGGCTGATCGAGGCCAGCGCCGGCACCGGCAAGACCTTTACCATCGCCCTGCTCTATGTGCGCCTGGTGCTGGGCGCCCGTCACGCCGAAGACGAGGCCGCCTTTCCCCGCGCCCTGACCCCGCCGGAGATCCTGGTGGTGACCTTTACCAACGCCGCCACCCAGGAGCTGCGCGAGCGGATTCGCGCGCGGCTGGTCGAGGCCGCCGAGGTCTTTCAAGCGGGTCCGTCGGATGCGGCCCCCGAGCTCGATCCGCTGCTGCTGGCCCTGCGCGACCAGTACGACCCGGCGGCCTGGCCCGCCTGCGCCCGGCGCCTGCAACTGGCCGCCGAGTGGATGGACGAGGCCGCCGTCTCCACCATCCATAGCTGGTGCTACCGCATGCTGCGCGAGCACGCCTTCGACAGCGGCAGCCTCTTCTCCCTGGAGCTGACCACCGACCAGGGCGAGCTCGAGCAGGAGGTGGTGCGCGACTACTGGCGAAGCTTCTACTACCCGCTGGACGCCGAGGCCCTGGCCGAGATCACCCGCTACTGGGAGGCCCCCACCGAGGGTCGCGCCTCCCTCTACGCCGCCGTGCGCCCGCTGCTGCCCGAAAGCGACGCCCTCGACCACCAGGCCCCGCCCCCCGCCGAGACCCTGGCCGCGGCCCGGGCGGAGCGCGAGGCGCGCCTCGCCGAGCTCAAGGCGCCGTGGCGCGCCTGGCTGGACGAGCTGGGCCCTGCCCTGGAAGAGGCCGCCAAGCGCAAGGCCTTCAAGGGCCAGAGCTTCAATGCCAGGAGCCGCGCCACCTGGCTAGGGGCCCTGCGCGACTGGTGCGAGGGCGAGGCGAGCCGCCCGGCGCTGACCCCCGCCGCCTGGAAGCGCCTGACCCCGGAGGGCATGGCGGAGATCTGGAAGGAGGGCACGCCCCCGCTGCCGGCGGCCTGGGAGGCCCTGGCCGAGCTGCCCGCGGCCCTGGACGCCCTGCCCGAGCCCCATGCCGACCTGTTGATACATGCCGTGCGGTGGTGCCGGGCGCGGCTGGCCCGCGAGCAGGAGCGCCGCGCCGAGATGGGCCCCAACGACCTGCTGACCCATCTCGACCGAGCCCTCGCCCGGGCTCACTCAGACCCGAGCGCCGAGGCCCTGGCCGAGCATATTCGCCAGCAGTTCCCGGTGGCCCTGGTGGACGAGTTCCAGGACACCGACCCGGTGCAGTACCGCATCTTCGACCGGGTCTACCGCCTGGCCGAGAATGCGCCGGAGACCGGCGTCTTCCTGATCGGCGACCCCAAGCAGGCGATCTACGCCTTCCGCGGCGCCGATATCTACACCTACCTCCAGGCCCGCCGCGACACCGCCGGCCGCCACGTCACCCTGGGCACCAACTACCGCTCCGGCACCGCCATGGTGGCCGCGGTCAATCGCTGCTTCGCCTTCGCCGAGGCCCACCCCGCCGGGGCCTTCCTGTTCAAGGAGGCGAGCGTCAATCCGCTGCCCTTTACCGCGGTCAAGGCGAAAGGTCGGAAAGACACTTTGGTGGTCGATGGCCGGCCCCAGCCGGCCATGACCCTCTGGCAGTTGGACAGCGACGAGCCCCTCGGCAAGGGCGCCTATCTGGGCGAGATGGCCGAGCGCTGCGCCTCACAGATGGTCGCCCTGCTGGAGCGGGGCCGGCGCGGCGCGGCGGGCTTCGACGACGGCGAGCATCTTGCGCCGCTGGCCCCCTCGGACATGGCGGTGCTGGTCAACGGCATCAATGAGGCCCGGGAGATCCGCCGCGCCCTGGCCCGCCGCGGGGTCAAGAGCGTCTACCTCTCCGACAAGGACAAGGTGTTCGCCTCGCCCATGGCCGGGGAGCTCGAGGCCTGGCTGCGCGCCTGCGCCGACCCGGACGATGAGCGCCTGCTGCGCGCCGCCCTGGCCACCCCCGGCCTGGGCCTGGATCTCGCCGCCCTCGACCGCTTGCACCAGGACGAGCTGGCCTGGGAATCCCGGGTGCTGCAGTTCCGCGACTACCGCCGCCTCTGGCAGCGCCAGGGGGTGCTGCCGCTGCTGCGCCGGCTGATGAACGACTTCGAGGTGCCCGGCCGGCTGCTGGCTAAACAGCCCGCCAACGAATCGTCGAACGGAATGAAGCACAAGGCGCCAGGCGCGCAGGAAGCGAGACATAACGAGGGGTTAGGCGAGCTGGCGAGCACCGAGCAACGCAGTGATTCGTCCGTGCAGACATTCGTCGAGGGTGAGCGCTGGCTTACCGACCTGCTGCATCTCGGCGAGCTACTGCAGCACGCCAGCCAGGAGCTGGACGGCGAGCATGCGCTGATCCGCTTTTTGGCCGAGGCCATCGCCGAGCCAGACGACCAGGGCGAGGCCCATAAGCTGCGACTGGAGAGCGACGCCGACCTGGTGCAGGTGATCACCATCCACAAGTCCAAGGGCCTGGAGTATCCGCTGGTGTTCCTGCCCTTTATCGGCAACCACCGCGCCACCAAGGCCGACGACTCGCCGCTGCGCTGGCACGATGCCGAGGGCCGGCTGCGCCTGAGCCTTTCCGCCGACGAGGCGACGCTCGCCATCGCCGACCGGGAGCGCCTGGGCGAGGACCTGCGCAAGCTCTATGTGGCCCTGACCCGGGCCCGCCACGCCACCTGGCTGGGGGTCGCGCCCCTCAAGGGGTTGGAGGCCAGCGCCCTGGGCCAGTTGCTAAGCAATGGCGAGGCGCTGACCCCGGAGAACCTCGGCGCGGCCCTGGCCGCCCTCAAGGGCGACGAAACCGCCATCGTCATCGAGCCGGCGCCGCCGGCCACCGCCGAGTGCGTTACCCCGGCCCAAGGCGAAGGCGAGCTGGGCGAGGCGCGCGTGCCCGCGCGCCCGGCCCGGGAGCACTGGTGGATCGCCAGCTACTCGGCGCTGCGCACCGGCGCCGCCATCCTCGAGCCCGGCCCCGCCCCGGCGCAGGCAGGCGCCCCAGTAAGCACTGACTTACCGCCTAACGCCGATGAAACGGCGCCTTTTCCCGAGCCCACCACGCCCCTGGAGGCCACCGCCTTCGAGGTGATGGACGAGCCCCGCGACGCCGCCGCGACCCAGCCCCCCCAGGCCCATCGCCTGCACCGCTTCCCCCGCGGCCCCGGCCCCGGCACCTTCCTGCATGGCC